>DASTBC010000163.1 GCA_035712245.1 Candidatus Eisenbacteria bacterium | reverse complement strand
CGATCGTGAAGTAGTTTCCGTAGAACTCTCCGATCACCTTCTTCTCGTCCACCGGGGCGGCCGTCGCCGCGCCCGCGCCCGCGGCGTACACGTCGACGACGGTCTTGCTCAGGATGTACTCCCCCGTCGTGTTGACCACGTTCACGAGGAGCATGAGCGCGGCGATCAGGAGGAGATAGCGGTTCGTGAGCACCAGCGCGAACCCGCTCCGTCCGCGAACACGATCCTCGCCCCCGTGGGAGTCACCGGACTCTTCCTCGCGCGCGTCCGCGGCCGCCGGAGCCCCTTCCCGTTCCGCGCGGTCCCCCGCGGTCAGGGCGTCGCCCGCGCCGCCGCGCTTCTCCCGAACGTTGATCACGTTCGTGAGGATCATCGTGAGGCCCAGGAGGGCTGCCGCGGCGAGCATGAACGGGTACGGTCCAAGCTCGTCCACGAGCTGGCCCGTGAAGAACGAGCCCGCGATCGCTCCGAGCGACGCCCCCACTCCCACGATCGCGAAGAGCCGCTTCCCCTGTTCCACCGTGTAGACGTCGTTCGCGAACGCCCAGAGCTGCGCGATCACCATCAGGTTGAAGATTCCGACCCAGATGAAGAACGCGACTCCCACCGGAACGCCGGACCGGTTCAGGAGAAAGAACGCCACGAGGCAGAGGATGAAGAAGAGCGTCACGCCGTTGATCAGCTTCACGCGCGATACGCGGGAGGCGAGCGCGCTGTAGATCGGCACCAGGACGATCAGGAGGGCGGCGATGGCGGCAGAGGAGTAGCTCTTCACCTCCGCGCCGCCGGGAACGGTGAGGATGAGCGGCTCCCGGATCGTCTTGAGAAGGTAGTACGACGCGAGGAGCAGGAAGATGTTGAGGCTGAGGAGAACCGCGGTGACTCCCTCTCCCCCCCGCACGTCCGCGAACAGGCGGAGGACCTTGTCGAGCGGGCCTCCTCCGCTTGCCGCACGCGCTCGCGCATCCCCTTCGGATCTCATGACTCCCCCCGAGCTCGTGGTGGATGGATGGTGCCGGGCTCCCGGCTAACTCACCGGGTCGTCGGCGGCGGCTGTGCTTGGATTCGCTGGCTGGCCGAGACCGAATCGGAGCCGGCAGTGGCGGCTTCCTTGCTTTCCGAAACCTCCTCGGGTGGCGCTGGAATCTCGGGCCCCGTCGGCTTCGGTGGCAGCGGCATCTTCTGCTGGTCGACCTCGGGAATGCCGTAGCGCTCCAGGTCCACCTGGACGTGGTCGACCAGCTTCACCGTCCCGCCCTTCTCCACGGCGTAGGTGTAGAAGTCACCGCCGCCGAACCAGAGCCTGAGATGAATGAAGTGGAAGATCTCGCCGCTGTACACGTTCTCGGGCTTCACCGTCGCCCCCGCCACCTTGTACTGACTGAACAGGACGGCGCTCTGGGACGGCGACGGGATGTCGTGGAGCGGCGATCCCGCGCCGCCGGCGACGATATAGATGAGGGCAGCGTCGGGCCAGGTGAAAATGACGCGCTCGTAGGCGTGCTCGTGGCCCGCGGCCATGATGCCGATCTTGGCCTCGTAGAGAGAGCGAACCATGCGCTCGCGACGATCCCGCAGCATCTCGTCGAGCTCCCACTCCACGCGGTGGAATCCCACCGAGAAAGGCGGATGATGCAGGAACACGAAGGCGGGGCCACGATGCTCCTTGAGGCGCGCGACCATCCAGTCGATCTGCTCTTCCGAGTACTGGATTTCGACCTCACGGGACCACCGGTTCGCGGGATCCGTCATGGGATTCGAGTCGAGCGCGATGAACCGCACCCAGCCGTCCGCGCTGTCGAAGCAGTAGTAGAGCCGGTCCCCGCTGATCGGCAGGCCGGTCCCCGCCCTCCAGTTCTCCAGTCCCTCCGGCGTGTCGGTCCGCTCGTGATTTCCGGCGACCGGGAAGTAGGACACGCGTTGTGAGAGCGGCCGCGTCAGCTCGAGGAAGCGCTCCCAGTGCGCGGGGTAGCGCCCGTCCTTGACGAGGTCCCCGGTGTTGATGACGGCCGCCATGATCTTCCCCTCGGCTTCGAGAGAGTCGACCTTCGCGGTCAGGGCTTTGAGGACGTCCACCTCCCGGCCGTAGTTCGGCTTCTTCGTGATGATGGCCGGAACGTCCCGGATCAGGGCGAGATCGGGATAGAGCCCCTTCACGAGCACGACCGGGACCGTGACGAGTCCGCGCAGCCACTTGACGGGGTTGAGCGAGGCCATCTGCTTGATCTTGATGAACTCGGGACGGAGGCGCGCGGTGCGGTACGCCGGGCGGTTGTCCCCGAGGAGCATGATGTGCATCGTGTCGGCGGTGAATCCCTGGTACATGCGCCCGAGGTAGCGACGGCTCGAATCCGCGGTGCCGGGGATGAGCCCGATCAGGGAGTCCCCCGCGAAGAGCGCTCGGATCCGGGCCGGGGTCCTGCCGGACACACGCTGCGGCGAGCCCGGAGCGGTGCTGTCCGGCGCCACCGGGGAGACGGGCTGTGACTGGAAGGAGAGCCGGCCGGTCCTGGCGCATCCACCGGATGCGAGAATCGAGGCGCCCAGCGCGATGCAGGACGCGAGCAGGAGAGCGCGCGACACCCGCAACTTTCCCCGACTCACCCATGCCTCACGCGAACCATCGCCCACGGCGAGGCCCGGCGTAGCTCGAGACGGACGGGATGGGCGTTCGAGCCGCGAACGCGGAGCTCGAGGGTGAACTCGCTCGCCTCTCCCAGCTGCGAGAGCGGAAACGCGGTTCCACGGAAGCTCACCGCCCGCGAGTCGCCCTTGGTTCCGGACGGGGTGATCCGCGCTTCGTACTCTCGCGCGGGAGTCAGCCCGAGGTCGACCGCGAGGTCGCGGAACCGCAGCGTGCCCCCCTCGACCGTGAAGAAGTCGAGCGGCGCGACGCGGCCGAACCAGTACCGCGCGATCGCGTCCCGGCGCTCCTTCAGGATCCGGAAGAGGGTCTCCGGAGCGCGGGGATCCCGATATCCCACGGCATCGATCGCCGCGCGGATCTGCCGGTCGGAGAACGAGGCGACGAGCTTCGCTCCCCAGTAGAGGTCCCCCAGCTCCTTCTCCCGGAAGGGCGCGAGGTCCTGAGCCGGCTCCCAGTCGTCGGGCTCGAAGCCCTCGGACGCGAAGTTCCCGATCGAGGGGATGCCCGTGTCCTGGTCGATCCGGCGCCACGGCTCCTCGGCGAATCCCAGCGAGACGAGGCGCTTCGCGATCCAGCCGAAATCGATCCGCTTCTCGTAGCCGGTGGGAAGGTCCTTCGTCCCCTGCGCGGCGGCGCCCAGGGAGGCGCTCGCGTCGAGCAGGTTGTGGATCACGTGTCCCACGGAGTCACCGTCCGGCGCGTGAAACATGTCGAGGGACTGGTGATCCTTCACGTCCCAGTTGTTGACCCACGAGTACACCACCCACAGGCCGCGGAGCTCGCGGCGGTTCTTGTGCTGGTACCAGTCGTTCGGATCGTCCTCGCGCCTGCCCCGGAACTCGAACGGACCGATGGGACTTCCCTCGAGGAAGAGGCTCGCGGCGGCGTATTGCGTTCCGTCGGGATCCCTCGCGCCGAGCGCGAGGAGGTACTCGAGGTCCGAGTCGCTCACCGGCTTCCCTTCCTTTCCCTGCTTCAGGTCCTCGTCCAGCGTCAGGTCCGAGCGATGGAACGCGACCGCCTGGTCGTGGGTGAAGTGATACCCCGCGGCCCAGACGAGCCGGCTCGACACGGCCGCGGCCCCCGACCCCGCTTGCGGATATCCCGGCGCGTCGAGCTTGATCAGCCACCGTCGGTCGTTCCCATCCTTGATGTGGAACCCGGGAGTCATTCCGGAGCGCTTCAGGTCGACGATCTTCCACGGCTTCTCCGGCTTCACCCCCTTTCCCGGTCCCTCCCGGATCTCCGACGGAGACACCGAGCGGACGTGATTCCGGTTCGTGAACCAGGTCGAGTTCGGCACCTCGTCGAACGCGTTCACGTTCGCGGCCTCCCGGTTCGGCTCCACGCCGAGCGGGCCGAGCGCCCAGATGATCTTGTCCGGGATGTCGAAGATCCGGCTCAGCTCCTCCACGATGGCCTCGCGGTAGAGATGGGCCGGGAGGCTCGGCTCCCTCTCCTTGGGGGCCGGAGCCGGGCATGCGTCGTGATCGACCGGAGTGTCACGGTCGATGGGCACGGTGCCGTCGTGGCACTCCTTGGTGCCGGGAGCACTCTCCTGCGCGGCGAGGGCGGTCGACCACGACGCGAGGAGGAACGCGACCGCCGCGACGCGCAGGCGGAAACGCCACACGCTACCTGCGAGCATCAGAAGTCTCCCCTCAGGTCGAGATAGATCCGGGTTCCCTCGTCTCCTCCAGCGATCTCGAGCCGGGCTGTCGTGGTCGGGCTGAGTTTCGCGCGCAAGCCGCCGCCGATCGAGCGGTGGGCTTCATCGGCCTGGAATGCTCCTCGCGAAGGGGCCACCGCACCCAGCTGCCCGAACACGGTCGCCCAGATGTCGTACTGAGGAAGGACGATCCAGCGGTACTCGGCGTGCCCGAGCATGAGGTGCTGGTCCATGAACCGATTGGAACGGAAGGCGGCGAAGCGCACCTCGTTGCTCGTGGTCGGAAGCCGGTAGAAGGGGACCGGATCGGAGCCGCTCCGGGGATCCACTCCCTCATAGACATACCGCACCGCGATGACGCGCCGCGACGCGAGCACGGGCAGGTACGCCCGTCCTTCTCCGTACCAGGAGACGTAATGAACGTTCGACTCGTCGACGCTTCCAAACCGCCGTGCTTCGCCGCGCACGTGGATCCCGAGCGACGGCTCGTCCACGTTGTCGAGCAGCGCGAAGTCCGCCCCCGCTCCGACCGAAGCCACGGTCGACTCCTCGGTCAGGAAGGGGACGTCCTCGGGGTCATAGACATCCTGAGCGCGCTGCTCATCCCTGTATCCGGCGCCGACATCGATGTCGGAGAAGGAAACGATCCCCCGGATGCGCCGATGCGGATTCTTGCCGAGAACGAGCGCGGCCTCGGCCACGTTCTCGCGCCGGAGATAGATGCTCTTTCCATCCTCCACGGTCTCGTTGCCGATCCCGTAGAAGCGGCGATTGGGCCGGTAGTCGTAGGCCGCGTAGAGCTCCACGACGGCTCGGGCCTGCGGCTCCGTGATCGATGCCCGCAGGCGGAGTCTCCGCGTGTCCTTGACCGACCACGTGCCCACGAGCGTGGCGCGCGCGCCGATTCCCGACCTCCCCTGGATCGCAACGCCCGCGGAGGGCCCGGCTGTGCCCGAGATCCCGAACACCGGCGCCGCCTTCACGCCAAGCCACGGGATGAGCCTCGGCTCGTAGTTGATGAACTGGCTCCCGAACGTGATCGCGGCCTGGGAGCCGCGCGCGGCGAGGCGGACCGGATAGAAGACGAGGCGGAACGGCGCTCGCAGCGCCTTCTCCCATCCACGCTCGACGTCGGGCTCGGCCACTCGGGGTCCCGCAGACGCGGGCACGCCATCGAACGCGCCAGCGTTCGGCGCGACCCAGGTGGTGTCGCCGAAGCGCGCGTCCTCACCTCGCGCGGAGCCCGCATGGAAGAGTCCGAGAATCAGAAACAACGCGAGGGCTCGCATTCCACGCACGCACGTCGCGGCAGGCGAGCCCCCTGGGGAGATCAAATCGTTCGGCGGGTGCATTCCGTCGTTGGAGGTACAGGGGGCCCCCCACTCTTGGGGGAATGGGTTGGGTGGGGAACCGCCCACTTCCCATCGGAAGGCCATCGGAGGGCCCCCTAGCCTGGCTGGAGTCAATGAATCAGGAGCGCCCTCCCTCGTACTGGCGCTGAAAGTCGCGCACCTGGCGTTCCGCCTCGTCCTGAGCGATGCCGTACGTTTCCTGGAGCTTGCCGAGAAGCATGTCGCGCTTGCCAGCGATGACGTCCAAATCATCATCGGTGAGCTTTCCCCATTGCTCGCGAACCTTTCCGCGAAGCTGCCTCCAGCTACCCTCGATACGGTCCCAGCTCATCGTGGCCTCCGGCCCGGTGCATCTTGATACCGATCTCGATTTGGAAAGCATTGCGAGCAGAGCCAGGGAGACGGGCGAACCACACTGCCTTCGGGTTGGGCCAGGTAGCTCAGCCCAGTATCTCCAGCACCTGCTCGCTCTATCGTGACTCCGGCCCACCTACCGTGAGGTGCCGCCGGATTCGTGATCGACCATCGTTGCCGAAGCAAGCAACGGCGGCGGTCAGAGCACCTTCCATGCCGGGTTTGTAGATGCTTTGATTCCAACGAATCGGCCCACTCCTGGCGACCGTCTTTGTAATACCTACAACAGGGCCGTTTTCCTTCTTACAAGGACTGAAACCACAACGGCTCCGCCCTCGATGAGGGCGGAGCCGCGGGTTTCCAGCCTGACTTCGGATCAGCCGCGGATCCGTTCCGCGCCGGCGGACTCGAGGATCTCCTTCGCCGTCTTGGTGCGGTCGTCATGCGCGTAGACGCCGAGCAGAATCCCTCCCCGCTCGATCTCGCCATGGAAGAACTTCGCCTCGTGCTCGGGAATGCCGAGGCCGATGAGGGCACCCGTCAGACCTCCCGCCGCCGCCCCGGCGCCCAGGCCGGTCAGCGCCGCCACGATGGGGCCCGCCGCGAGGACCTGCAGACCGGGGATCGTGAGCGTCGCGACCGCCGCGAGGCCGGCGGCCACCGCTCCGAGCGCCCCTCCCACCGCGGCACCGGTGGCGGCACCCTCGGGCGCCTTCGTGCTCTTCTTGATCGCGAACTCGCGACCCCGCGTGGTGTCGGACATGAGGAGGCTGATGTCGTCCGGCGAGAATCCCGCCTTCACCAGCTCCTCCGCGGCCAGCTCCGCGCTCTCCCGTGAATGAAACAGTCCCGTGATGAGTTTCGCCATGTCGGCTCTCCTTCTGTTCGAGCGCGCGCAGCGCGCCGGGTCGATGGCCTATTTCCGCTTGCTGGGCACCTTCGCGCCCTTTTGCCGCGCCTCCGAGAGGCCGATCGCGATGGCCTGCTCGCGGCTCTTCACCGTCTTCCCGCTCCTCCCGCTCTTCAGCGTTCCTTTCTTGCGCTTGCGCATCGCGCGCTCGACCGAACGGGACGCGGCCGGACCGTATCGTGGCATGGTGCTTCCTCCCTGACGCGGCGCGCGAAGCACGCCGCGGGTTGCGGTCCGAGTGATTGGCAGCAAGCGTGCCAGCGGCGCGCGCTCGGTACTTCCGAGACGGATGGGGTTCGCGTCGGTAGATTCTTCTATGGTGGGTGGAAATTCGGGAGCCGCGGGCAGGAAACACGAAGGCCCGGCGCGCGAACCCGCGTGCCGGGCCGTCCGCATCATCCGCCTTGGCTACACGGTGGCGGCGTAGTTGTTCAGGCGGTTGTACATGGTCTTGAGGCTGATTCCGAGAACCTCCGCGGCCTTTCTCTTGTCCCCGCCGTATTGCTCGAGCGTCGCGAGGATGAAGTGCCGCTCCAGCTCCGCGAGGGACATGCCCACGCGGATCGCCTCGGTCGCGCCGGCGGCACCCGACGGCGAGGACGAGGCGACGCCGACCGGAAGACCCTCCATCTCGACCATGTCCTCGGCGAGGATGAACGCGCGCCGCACCATGTTCATGAGCTCGCGCACGTTTCCCGGCCACGCGTAGCCGTTGATGCGGCGGCGCGCGGCGGCGCCGAACTTCTTGGAGGTGCCTTCTTCGCGATTCAGCTGCGCGAGGAAGTGCTCGGCGAGCAGCTCGATGTCCCCCTCGCGATCACGGAGCGGCGGCAGGACGATGGGAAACACGTTGAGGCGGTAGAGCAGGTCGTCGCGGAACTTCCCCTCCTTCACGGCCACCTCGGGGACACGGTTGCTCGCCGCGATGACGCGAACGTCGACCGCGATCGGCTCGTCCCCTCCCACCCGGGATACGGTGCCGGTCTCGAGCACGCGAAGGAGCTTCACCTGGAGTTCGAGCGGCATCTCGGTGATCTCGTCGAGGAACAGGGTGCCCTTCGACGCCCGCTCGAAGTAGCCGCGGTGAAGCTGCGTCGCCCCCGTGAAGCTGCCGCGCTCGTGCCCGAAGAGCTCGCTCTCGATCAGGTTTGGTGGAACGGCGCCGCAGTTGAGCGGGAGGAAGGGCTGCTTTCGACGTTTTCCCAGCTCGTGGATCGTGGCGGCGACCTCCTCCTTCCCCGTGCCGCTCTCTCCCACCAGGAGGACCGTGGCGTCGGTGGGCGCCACCTTCATGATGAGGTCGTAGACGCGCTGCATGGGCGGCGAGTTGCCGATGAGGCGTCCGAAGTGGCCCAGCTGGCGCAGCTCTTCGCGCAGCGAGCCCACCTCTTCCTTCAGGGCAAGGGTGCGCGAGACGTTCGCGAGGACCGATTTCAGGCGCCGTACGTCCACCGGCTTCGTGAGGTAATCCAGAACTCCGACGCGCAGCGCCGAAATGGCGGAGTCCACGGTTGCCTGGCCCGAGACCAGAATCACCTCGGTCCGCCGCGCCGGATCCAGCTCGTCCAGCAGACTGAGCCCGCTCCCGTCCGGAAGCATGAGGTCCACGAGGATCACGTCCGGCCGGTCTTCCGACAGGCGGTTCCGCGCCTCGGACAGCGTCCCGGCGGTCGCGGTCGCGAATCCTTCCTTTTCCACGAGCTCGGCCATCGCATGGACCGAGTTCGGTTCGTCGTCGACGATCAATGCCTGCGGCATGAGTGCTCCTTACTCCGGATTCGGTTGAGTGGGTGAAGACGGCAGCGGAAGCGTGAGCTCGAAGCGCGGCGGGCGATTCGCGTTCGAGATCACCCTCAGGCTGCCGCCGTGCGCCTCGATCACGAGGCGGGCGATCTGCGGGATGACCGGCTCTGCCGTCTCCGGCTCCGGGAAGGTCCCCGGCGGGCGGGCGCTCCCGTCGCGCGCGGGACCCGCACCCGGGGTTCCGTCGAGGTCGGCGACCCTCAAGAGAATGTCTCCCTCCCGCCGCTCGAGCAGGATCTCCAGATCTCCTCCATCCGGCATCGCGCTCAGCGCATGGGAGACGAGGTCGAGCGCGGCGTGCCGGATCGCGCCCGGACTGCCCGAGACCTCGATCGGGACATCGGGGAGACGCACGCGGAGACGGACCTGCGAGCGCCGGCAATGAGGGTCGAGCACTTCGGAGAGCGCGCGCACCGTGTCCCGTAGATCGAAGCGCTCGACGGAGTGCTCCGGGGTTCCCGAGTGCCCCCAGAGCGCTTCGATCATGCGTGCCAGCCGCTGGATCTCCGCCCCGATCGATCCCAGGTAGCGCTCCTGCTTCGCCTTCGACTCGGGGCTGCCGGGCTCGTCCAGTGAGAGCCGGAGCAGCTCCAGGTGAAGCGTCATCGAGTGAAGGGGTCCCCGCATGTCATGGGAGATCTCCTGGAAGAGTCGCGACACTCCCATGAAGTACGCCACGAGCAGGCGCTCGTCCGCCTGGCGAAGGAGAGGAGCGCCTCCCAGTGCGGCGAAGGAGATGTCGCTGGAGTCGGACGGACGGACCATGGACGCGCGATCCTGGGTACGAGGAGGTTTCGTTCGCGGCGCGGAGCGAACCCCGCATCGTCCCATCAAGGATGACACCCGGCCGCGCGAAGGTTCAAGGGGCTGCTTCCTCGTCGATTCGCGCGGCCCGAGCACGAGCCTCATGGTGCGCGTCCTCGCATCCGCACCCTGGCCTCGATATTGCACGGCTTTTATCCACGTTGGGGGGGCGACTTCGGCCCCGACGGAAGTTACGGCGGCCGCATGTTCGTATCGGCGCGGACGCGGGACGCAAGGTGGGCTGCATACCTCGGTTTTTCGCGGTAATTGGTACAAACGAGGCGAGGCTTCCTTGTACCGGAGTTCCCGCGGCACTGAATCGCGACGAACCGTCACGGAAGGGAGGAAGAACCCATGCATGAACTCCAGAACCTCGACATCCATGGAACCGGCAGGAAGGTGAAACCGAACTTCTTGGTTGGAGCACTCGTCGGTGCCGGCCTGGCGCTCCTCCTCGCGCCGGCCGCGGGAAGGGATACCCGGCAGCGCCTCGGCAGCACGGCGAAGAAGCTGGGCGGGAATGCCCGGAACGTGTTCGGACGCACGCGTGAGTCGATCCGCGGCATCAAGGACGACGCGCGGAGCGCCATGGAGCGTGGACGTGAGGAGTACCGGCGGTCCCGTGAAGCGCGAGGGACGTCCGGAGCTTGGTCTCCTACGAGCTGACACCGGTACCGATCCTTGAAGAGCGACACCGCCGCGGCGCAGGCGATTCCGCTGCGCCGCGGCTTCACTTCCGCGACACCGTATCGAAAACGCCCCACGTGGCTCATCTGGAAGCGCACGCGTTCCCGGCCTCCCCGGCTGTGGAGCGAGACCAAGCCCTGAACCCGGCGCGCTCGCGCCGGCCGGCCCGCCTTCCGGGCCAGGAGGAACTTCATCATGCAGATGGATTCGTTCGACAAGCTGTACGTGGATCAGCTCCGGGACATGTACAACGCCGAGAAGCAGCTCACGAAAGCCCTGCCGAAGATGGCCAAGGCGGCCTCGAACCGTGAGCTTCGAGCGGCGCTCGAGGAGCACCTCGAGGTCACGAAGCGCCAGGTCGAGCGGCTCGAGGAGATCTTCCGCGGCCTCGGGCGTCCGGCCACGGGCAAGACGTGCAAGGGCATGGGCGGACTCATCGAGGAAGGTCAGGAGATCCTCGAGGAGGACTTCGAGCCTGACGTCCTCGACGCAGGCATCATCGCGGCGGCTCAGAAGGTCGAGCATTACGAGATCGCCTCGTATGGAACCCTCCGCACGTTCGCGGAGACGAAGGGAGACACCAAGTCCGCCCGGATCCTCCAGGAGATCCTCGAGGAGGAGAAGGAAGCGGATCGCCGGCTGACCGACATCGCGGAATCGACCATCAACGCGGAGGCCGAGACCGCGGGGAGCGAGACCGGGGACAAGGAAGGTGAGAAGCGCGGTTCCCCGCGAACCGGAACACGGCAAACGGGCGCCGAATCCGAGCGACGGCGGGAGGGGGACGGCCCGTGGCTCTGATGCGGAACGGGGACACCTACCAGTGCCCGAATCCGGACTGCGGCTGCGAGATCCGCGTGACCAAGGGATCGAGCATGCCGGAGGAAGATGCGGAGCTCGCGCCGAAATGCTGCTGCGGCGAGCACATGGTTCAGAAGTGGACGTCGTCGAGCGGGCGCCGTTCCGCCGGCGATGAGTATCAAGGCGAGGGCCTCGTGCACTGACGTTGGGGTTCACGCCGCGAAGGACGCGGCGACCGGGATGGCGGTCTCCGCTCGTCCTGGTCGCCGCAACGGCTTCCAGGCGGGCTTCGAACGCCGACGTTCATGCAACAGTGCTCACGGAAGACGGTTCGATCACCGACACGCAAGTTTCAGGGAAGGCCCGTCTGCCGAGCCTTCCCTGCCGTTCTGGAGCCGCTAACCGAGCGCGGCTCCGCCTCCATCACACCGGTCGCCTGCCCTGGATGATGCGAATGAGCATCGTCACGATGGCGAGCAACAGCAGAAGGTGGATGAACCCACCGAGTGTGTAGTTGGAGACCATTCCCACAAGCCACATCAGGAACAGCAAAACCGTGATGGTCCAAAGCATCGGTGCCTCCTCCTTGCGTCCCGTCCAAAGCTAGGCCCGCTGGGACCGCACCCGGCCGGACGCCAGAGGGTTGCGGGCGGTGCCCCGCGAGAACCCACAATCACGTTCCATGCCAGGGCTCGAAGACCGGAAACAAGGCTTGAAACCAACGACTTACAGGATCTGACGCACCTGGACCGCTCCACTCTGGACACTTGATTGTAGAATGTACAACGGGTCGGGGGTAGCGGATCCCCCAAAAATGAAGCCCCCGCGCACTCAGGCGCGGGGGCCCCGGGGGACATGGCTGGGTTGTGCATTCCCCCGTTCATTCGACGGCTTGGTGTTGCCTGCCGGCGAACTTTCCAGAACGCTCTAGGACCAAGGGCGCTAGGCGCCCGCGTGCAGATCGACTCCGATCGATGGCGTCAGGGGAGCCATGAGGCCTCCCCCAAGGTGGAGCTTCAGCTCCCGCTCGGACCATGCGCCGTGCGGCGAGAGGTTCTCGAGCCACCCGAGGCCCACGCCTCCCCGCAGGGACGCGATCGGGGCGAGCCAGATCGAGGCTCGCACTCCTCGAGTCTCCGCGAGACCCGTTCCGCCCAGGTCGGCTTCGAGCACCGGGGCGACGATGCCGCTCGGGGAACCGAGTTCGAGGGTTCCCGCGGTCTCCACATCCCGGCCGTAGGCCTCGCGGGCCAACCCCGCGACGTCGAAGAGCTGCACCGAGACGAGTCCCAGGATCACCAGGGCGAGCCCCAGAGTGATGGCGTGATCCATGGCCCGGTGCCAGATTCCTCGATGCGTGACGTTCATGCGCGTGCCCTCGGTGGAGAGTGGGGATCGACTGCGGACATATCAAGCATCGTGCCGATTCGCTCCCACGGGAGCGCAATCACTTGCCGGGACGCGCCGGGAAACGTTTGTACACGAGGGTTGAAGGAAGTTCGAACGGGAGCGGTTTTACACGCGGTGAGTGGCGGTCCTGGGAAGGATGGCGCGGAGGACGGATGCGGTGATCGTCTGCGTGACGCGTTCCATTTCGGCCCATGGATCCGCTCGGGCCAGACGTTTGGGTACGGTGGCCACGGTCATGCGCTCGGGCGCGAGGCGGGGCGTGAGCTCGGACCACGCCACGGGTGTGGAGACGGTCACCCCCTCCCGGGCGCGTGGCGAGTAGGGCGCCACCCACGTCGCGCCCCTGCGGTTCCGCAGGGTGTCGATCAGAATGCGCCCGCGACGCCGGTCCTTCGCGAGCTGGGTGGTGAAGCGGTCCGGGTCGCCGCGCACGATCTCCGACGCGATCGCCCCGGAGAAGTCCGCGACCGTCTTCCAGTCCGGGCCGCGGCGAATCGGCACCACCACGTGGAGCCCCTTTCCGCCCGTGGTCTTGGCGTAGCTCGTGAGCCCAAGCTCCTCGAGCCGGTCCCGGATCGAGTGCGCCGTCCGCACCGTCTCGTGCCACGGAACGGAAGGGCCCGGATCCAGGTCGAAGACCACGCGGTCGGGCCGCTCCTCCCGATCGGCGCGGGATCCCCAGACATGGACCTCGAGCGCTCCCATCTGTACGAGCGACACGAGCCCTGCCGGCGTGCGGACGCTCAGATAGGGACGTTTCCCCTTCGACTCGGTGACGGTCACCGTCGCGAGGGTCGGCGCGAGGGGCGTGCTGGGGTGCTTCTGGAAGAAGCACTCGCGGTGCCTCCCGTCGGGGCACCGGAGGAGCATGAGCGGTCGGCCCTCGACGTGGGGGAACATGCGGACCGCGACCGTGGCCATGTACGCGGCGAGATCACCTTTCGTCGTTTCGCTCTCGGGATCGATCACGCGACCGGGATGCGTCACCCGCACGCCGAGATACGACGCCTCCCGCACTTCGTCGGGCGGCTCCCGCACGGGGGGCTTCGGCGGGTCCTCGGCCGGCGGCTCCTTCACGGGCGCCCTCCGCCCCGGATCCCGCTTCGGGGGGCCCTTCCGCGTCGGCTTCGGTGGGACCCTCGGTCGATCGCGGAACGCCTCGCGGGCCGGCTTGTCCTCCCGAAGTCCGCGGAAGGACGGGTGCCGGACCTTGCCGTCGTCCGTGAAGCCGGTGAACGAGACCTCGGCGACGAGCTCGGGACGGACCCAGTGCAGCCCCCTTCCTCTCGGCGGATCGCGGAACGGAGCGCGATCCACGCTCATTCCCTCGAGCCGCTTCCGCAGCTCGCGCGCGAGTTCTTGGGTGAACCCCGTGCCGACGCGCCCGCAGTACCGGAGCCCGTCCTTCTCGTGAACGCCGAGGAGGAGCGCTCCCAGACCCGCCCGCGAGCCCTGCGGCTCGGTGAAGCCGCCGATCACGAACTCCTGCCGGTCGGAGCACTTCACCTTGAGCCATGCGTCCGAGCGTCCGGGACGATACGGGGCATCCCGCCGCTTCGAGACGATCCCCTCGAGTCTCTTCCGGCAAGCTTCCCGATGAAACCGAGGCCCTTGACCGATGACGTGATCGCTGTAGCGGACGCGTCCGTTCGAGGGATCCGATTCCGCGAGGAGGTCTCGGAGCGCTTCCTTTCGCTCCTCGAGCGGAAGGCGCCGGAGGTCACGTCCGTCGCGCTCCAGGAAGTCGAACACGTAGTAGACCAGGTCCGCGCCCCGGTCGCGGCGCATGGAGTTCTGGAGCGCCTGGAAGCTCGTGCGCCCGTCTTCCTCCACCACGACGATCTCGCCGTCGAGAATCGCGTTCTTCACGGGAAGCGCTGCGACGTCCCCGGCGACCTCCTGGAATCGCTCGGTCCAGTCCTGGCCCGACCGTGTCAGGAGTGTCGCGTGCCCCCCTTCCACGACCGCGAGCGCGCGATATCCGTCGTACTTGATCTCGTGCAGCCAGCCGTCCCCTTCGGGAGCCGCGCGGACGAGCGTGGCGAGCTGTGGAGCGGGCGCAGGCCTGGTGGAGACGCGCTTGGGCGCACCCGTGGCCCTGCCCGGAGAAGCCGCCACGCCGGCAAGGAGGCTCGTTCGCGCACGGCGCGCGGAGGGTCGGCTGGAAGACCACTCGCGCTCCTTGGACCCCGAACGGCCAATCTCCTCGATCCTCCTCCCGGTCACGACGCTCTCCGGCCGGGAGTCGACGATGCTCTTCGAGGAATCCGGCCGGGCGTATCGGTCGCGCTCCTTCATGAGGAGCCACGTCGGCTTCTCGCCGTCCTCGAGCTTCATGCGGACGAGGATCCATGCGCCGTGCAGCTTCTCACCGCCGAGCTCGAAGCCGAGCCGTCCCTTCCGGAGTCCCTCGCGCGGATCCCCCTTGGGAACCCACGAGCCGTGATCCCAGAGAAGGACGGACCCGCCGCCGTACTCTCCCTTCGGAATCGTCCCCTCGAAGTCCCCGTACTCGAGGGGGTGATCCTCGACCTCGACGGCCAGGCGCTTGTCTCCGGGCACGAGGCTCGGCCCTTTCGGAACGGCCCAGCTCTTCAGGACTCCATCCAGCTCGAGCCGGAAGTCGTAGTGGAGCCGCGAGGCGGCGTGCTTCTGCACCACGAACCGGAGATCCTTGCCCGTGGCCGCGGCCCGGCCTCGGGCGCGGGCCGGCACGTGGCGCGCGCCGCGCGGCTCCGGCGTGCGCGTGAAGTCTCGCTTCCGGCGATACTCCTTCAGCGCCGGCACGGCTACGCCGATCTCCGGCCGCCGCCCTTGCGGCCGCGGCTCTTCGGGGGAGTGGAGCGGGCACGCTTCGCACCCGCCCGCGCGGGCTTCGCCGAGGCACGGCGCGGCGCGCGCTTCGCGCGGTCGTCCTGGGCATCCTCCTCACCGCGCGCGCCGTGCGCCTCGAGGCTCTTCTTGAGAAGCGGCATGAGATCCACCACGTCCGACCGCGCCCGCCGCGTCTCCGTTCCCTTCTCCGGTTCCAGGATGGTGTGGGTCTTCCCCGACTTCACCTTCTGGCGGACGAGATCGAGCACTTCATCCCGATACTCGTCCTTGTAGCGGGAAGGGTCCCAGCGCTTCGACGTCATCTCGTCGATGAGCCGCTCCGCGAGCTTCACCTCGCGCTCGGATACGGAACCCTTCTTCCCGTCGGTCGCGGGAAGATCCAGGTCGCCGGGCTTTCGCAGCTCGTGGGCGTAGCGCAGCAGGATCAGCGCGAGCACCGGTCCGCGCGGGACGAGCGCGGCCAGCCGCTGCCTCGTCCGGAGCACCACGCGCGCGATGCCTACCTTGCCGGTTTCTTGAAGCGCCTGGAGCAGGAGCGCGTAGCTCTTGCTCGCCTTCTTGACCGGCTCCACGAAGTAGGGCGCCTCGAAGAGGGCCGGATCGATCTGCGCCGCCTCCACGAACTCCATGATCTCGATCGTGCCGCTCGCCTTGACGTTCGCGCCCCGGATCTCCTCGTCCGTGAGCACCACGTACTCGTCGGGCTCGTACTCGTAGCCTCGTACGATCTGGTCCCACTCGACCTCGCGGCCCGTGCTCTTGTTGTAGCGTCGGTAACCGACCGGCGAGAAATCCTTCCGGTCGAGAAGCGTGAAGTGAAGCTCGTCGGGCTCCATCGCGGGCCGCAAGCTCACCGGGATCTCGACCAGTCCGAAGCTCAGGCTCCCCTTCCAGAACGCGCGCGCCATGGCCGTCTCCTCCGTCCGCGGGTGGTTCGGTGCTTGCAGGCGTTCGTGTTGCAGAGCACGCGCCATCGGGCGCGGCAGGACGTCGATGGCGCGCTGTCCTCGCTCAAGTCGCACGGGCACAAGGAGCTTCGAGAGAAGAATTCCGGACGGAACCGGCTCGGGCGCGGGACGCTCGGCAGCTGCTCGAGAGAAACTCTTACAAGGAGACCCGACATGGAACAGTTCCGTTGCCCCGTCTGCCAGACAGAGTTCTCGACGAACGAGCAGCTCGACCGCCACATGAGCCAGCACGACCAGCAGAGCCGCGACACGCGCCCCCGGGCGTCCTCCGAGGAGGAGCGGCGCCGGGACGAGGAGCGGGAAGGCGGGCGGCGTGCCGGTCCGCGCTCCCCCGCGGATCTGTCGTGCCCCCGGTGTGGCACCGAGTTCTCCACTCGCGAGGAGCTGGACCGGCACGGCCGCGCCCAGCACCTGGCGGGCGGAGCCACGTGAGATGACCATCCCTTCCGTGACCGCGGAACCGAAACACCCGGGCAGAGAACGAACCCTCTCCGGCATTCGTGTGATCCTCGTGGACGACGAGGCGGACGGCCGGTCGCTCCTGGCCGAGATCCTGGGGATGCACGGAGCGGAGGTGCGGACGTGCGAATCGGCCGACGAGGCGCGCGCCGCGCTCCTCGCCGAGCGGCCCCACCTCATCATCTCCGACATCGGAATGCCGCGTGAGTCCGGACTGGACCTCATGCGGAGCATCCGCGCGATGGAGGGCGTCAAGGCCGTGCCGGCCATCGCCCTCACCGGATACGATCAGGACTCGCTGCGCGTGGAGGCCCTCTCCGCGGGATACGACCGGCACGTGGCGAAGCCCGTGGATCCCCTGGAGCTCGTGCTTCTCGCCAGGACCCTGCTCGCGAGCCGGCGCGCGTTTCCGACGGACGGATCGATCAGCGCGATCTGACCCGAACCGCCTCCGCCAGCCGCTCCACGTCCGCGATCTCGTTGTAGACCTGCGCGGAGACCCTCGCCCAGAGGCGGCCCCCGAGGTCGTGGAGCTGGACCTCGATCCGCTCCTCGAAGAGCAGCCGGTCGCGGATCCGCGTCGCGTCGTCCGCCGTGGAACCGAACGACGCGGGGAGCGGAACGACGCACATCGTGCCCATCATCTCCTCCGGAACGCGGTGATCCGTGCCCCACGCGGACGCGAGGAGCCGCGCCGCGTCCCGCGCGAGCGCGTGGTTGTGACCACGCATCGCCTCGACCCCCAGGTCGCGCATCATGCGGATCCCTTCCGGCGCCGCGAGCATCGCGGAGGGGTCGCGCGTGCTCATCCAGTCGAACTCGACGAGGAATCCCTCGTCGAGCCCCCACGAGATCACGGGCGGGTGGAGCGCCGCCTGCCGCTCGGGCGATGCCCAGAGCAGGCCGCAGGGCCGCGGCGCGAACGCCCACTTGTGGAGATTCCCCGTGTAGTAGTCCACCCGCAGCGAGGGAACGTCGACGTCGATCGCGCCTGGCGCGTGGGCGCCGTCCACCAGGATCGGCACCCCTTTCCTCCGGCAGCGCTCCGCGATCTCGCGCACGGGAAAGACGAGGGCGGTGAGCGACGAGACGTGATCCACGACCACGAGCCGGCACTTCGGGCCGATCGCACGGTCCACCACGTCGAGGACCCGCTCCGGCGTGACGTCCGGATACGGGATCTCCGCCACGCGGAGCCGCGCGCCGCGGCGCCTCGCGTGATAGGCGGCCGCGCGCACGACGCCCCCGTACCCCATGCCGGTCACGACGATCTCGTCGCCCGCCTCGAGATCGATCGACTGGAGGATCGCGTTGGCCCCCGTGGTGGCGTTGTCGACGAGGGCGACGTCCTCCGGGCGCGCGCGCACGAATGCCGCGACCTCCCGCGCCGCCGCGCGAAGGCGCGACCGCTCGTGCGCGGGAACTCCCGTGCCCAGGCCGTTCAGCTCGCGGAGGAGGAACCGGGAGGGCTGGCGCTCGATCTCCTCGCGGATCGACTGCTGCGCCTCGAGCACGCGCCGAGGCGTACATCCAACGGTGCCGTGATTGAGATACGTTATGCTCGGATCCAGAAGCCAGTGCCCGAGCATGGACCTGCCGAAGGTCACCGTTTCGGGTGCGACACGGGCCGGCTCAAGCATGCGTCTTGCGCCGGGGAGCGCGCTCCCTACCCGAGAAAGGCGCCAGAATGACGAACGGATCGGACCGTCTCACCTCGATCAGCCTCCTTCTGCTCCGCGTCGGAGCGGGGGGACTTCTCCTCTACGGTCACGGCATCGCAAAGCTCCTTGGCTACGCCGAGCGCGCGCCCGGGTTCGCGGATCCGATCGGACTCGGTCCGGAGCTGGGATTCGCGCTCGTGGTGTTCGCGGAGGTGCTCTGCGCCGCGCTCGTCGCCCTGGGATTCCTGACGAGGCTCGCGACGGTTCCGATCCTCGGCTTCATGCTCGTCGCCGCGCTGATCCATCATGCCGCCGATCCGTGGCCGAAGCGCGAGCTGCCGCTCCTCTTCTTCACGGCGTTCCTCCCGATCCTCCTGATGGGAGCGGGACGGTATTCGGTCGACGGATGGTTCCGGAGCCGGAAGGAGCGGAGCGCGACGCGTACCGCTCCGGCCGGAGCGCCGTGACCGGAAGGGACGGCGTGGCGCCCGAGAGGATCTCGGAGACGAGGAGACCGGTGACGGGCGACATCGAGAGCCCCATCATCGCGTGCCCCGTGGCCAGCGTGAGGTTCTCGAAGCCGGGGAGCCGCCCCACGTAGGGAAGTCCGTCGGGCGTGCACGGCCGGTGGCCCGCCCATGGGCGCACGCCCTCGAAGTCCTCCGCGCGGAATGCGGGGAGGTGCCGGATCGCGGAGCGCACGATACCGCGCACGCGCGGAGGATGGATCTCCGTCCCCCAGGCGCCCAGCTCCATGGTCCCTCCGAAGCGCAGCCGGTTCCCCATGGGCGTGATCGCGACGCGCACGTCCTGGAGAAGGAGCGGCCTTCTCGGACGCTCCCGCGGAGACTCGAGCGTGAGGCTGTACCCCTTTCCCGGCTGGAGCGGAATCCGCACGCCGAGATCTCGGGCGAGCCGCGCCGAAGCGGCTCCCGCCGCGAGCACGTACTCGTCGGCGCCGATCGCTCCCGCGCCGGTCTCCGCCGCGCGGATCCGGCCATCCTCCACGCGCCATCCCGTCACCTCGGCCCCGTACGCGATGCGCCCGCCCCGCTCCCGGACGAGATCCGCGAGCGTGCGGTGGAAGCGTTCGGGCGTGACGTGGGCGTCGAGGACGTAGTGCACGCCTCCGGCGACGCGAAGGGTGACCTCCGGTTCGAGCTCCGCGACGCCCTGCGCGTCGAGCACCGGCGCCGGCATGCCGAGCGCTTCCGAGCGTGCCGCATGCAGCGCCTCGCGCCGCAGCCCCTCCTCGGTCGCGAAGAGCGAAAGGCATCCGTCGCGGCGGAGCTCGAACCGGTTTCCCGTCGCCTCGGCCAGCTCGATGAAGAGATCGCGGCTCTTGAGATTGAGGTCGCGCATGAGGGGCCCCGCCGCGTGGGCCTGCGCGGGCCGCGCGGCCCGCCAGAAGCGCCACACCCAGAAGATGAGATCGGGATCGAGCCTCGGCTTGAGATAGAAGGGGCTCTCCGGATTTCCCATCCAGCGGAGCGCCTGCCCGACGATCCCGGGAGCCGCGAGAGGCAGGAAGTGGCTCGGCGAGATGTAGCCCGCGTTCCCGAGCGAGCAGCAGTCGTGACCCTCGGCTCCGCGCTCCGCGACGGTCACGCGATGGCCGCGTCCGAGGAGGTAGTACGCGCACGCCAGTCCGACGACGCCTCCCCCGATCACGGCGACGTGGCGGCTCATGGCCCCTCTTCCCATGGGTTCCGTCGCATCCCGGCATGATACCCTTCCCGGCGTTCCCACACCGCGTGAAAGGAGCCAGCCCATGAACGATCGTGCTCGGATCGGACGGAGGCGCTTCGTCCGCCTCGCGGCCGCGGCGGCCGCGGCGGCGGCGATGGGCCCCATGGCGTCCGCCCCCGCGCCCGCCGCGGAGAAGGCTCCCGCGAAGAAGCGCGTCCGCTCCCGGACCGCCGCCGACGCCTCGGTGCGCTCCGAGATCGAGAACCAGAAGAAGCAGCTCGCCGCCATCCTGGACGTGGTCCGCTCCTACCAGCTCCCCGCCGGGAGCCCGCCGGCCCTCGTGTTCCGGCCGCTCCCGCCTCGGAGGCGCGCGTGATCGGCGAGGACGTCCTCTACCTCTCCGCGCTCGAGCTGGGAGCGCGGATCCGGTCGCGGAAGCTCTCCCCGGTCGAGCTGACCGAGGCCTATCTCGCTCGCATCCGCCGTCACGACGGAGCGCTGAACGCGTTCGCCACGGTGACGGCCGACCTCGCGCTCCGAGAAGCGAGGGACGCGGAGCGCGAGATCTCGCGGGGCCGTCATCGCGGCCCGCTCCATGGCGTGCCCTACGGCGCCAAGGACCTCCTCGCGACCGCGGGGATCCCGACGACCTGGGGCGCCGCTCCGACGCGCGACCAGAGGTTCGATCGCGACGCGACCGTGATCCGGAAGCTGCGCGACGCGGGCGCCGTGCTCCTCGGCAAGCTGGCCATGGTCGAGTTCGCGGGCTGTCTGGGCTATCGCTTCGCCGACGCCTCCCTTCAGGGCCCGGGCCGGAACCCATGGAACCGCGACCGCTGGACCGGCGGGTCGTCGTCCGGGTCCGGCGCCGCGGTCTCCGCGGCGCTCGTCGGCTTCGCCATCGGCACCGAGACGTGGGGTTCCATTCTCTGTCCTTCCGCTTTCTGCGGGATCACCGGGCTTCGTCCCACGTACGGGCGCGTCAGCCGCGCCGGAGGGATGGTGGGGTCGTGGACGCTCGACAAGATCGGTCCCATGGCCCGCGACGCCTCGGACTGCCGGGCCGTGCTCCAGGCGATCGCGGGCGCCGACCCCGAGGACCTGACCTCGTCCGCGGAGCCTACGCGGTTGAAGCGCTCGCGCCCCGACACGGGCCGGCTGCGAGGCGCCCTGATCTCGGCGGACTTCGAGAAGACGCCCGGGGCCGAGCGCGAGGTGGGCGCCGCGTTCTCGCGCGCCGTCCTAGAGCTGCGAGAGATGGGGCTTCGGCTGGACGTGGCCACGCTCCCCGACATGCCCGCGAGCGAGATCACGACGACGATCCTCTTCGCGGAGGCGATCTCGGCGTTCGAGCCCTTCTTCCGGGACGGCACCGTGCGGCAGCTCACCGACCCCTATGCTCCGCACCAGCGCGAGGTCCTGTCGGGGCTCACGGGTGAGGACTACGTGAAGGCGAGCCGCATGCGGGCGGTGCTGCAGGAGCGCATGGCCGAGTTCTTCGAGCGGTACGACTTCATCGTCACGCCGAACTTCCTTTCCGCGGCGCCTCCGATTCGCGAGAATTTCATGAAGACGCTGCCCTATCCCGATCCGGTGGGCGCGGTCGGGAACGCGTGCGGGCTCCCGTCGATCGCGCTCCCGGCCGGACTCGGCAAGGGGCGCATGCCGGCCGGATTCCAGATCGTGGGGCCGCCCTTCTCGGAGGAGCTCCTCCTCAATCTGGGCGAGGCCTACCAGACGCGCACCCGGCATCACCTCGCGCGCCCTCCGCTCGAGGCTTGAGGCCGCGGTGACGCCCGAACGGCCGCGAGGAGCCGAGCGCACGCGCGGCTCCCTCCGGCTCGCCTTCCTCGCCGCGCTCTATCTCGCGTTCCTCGCGTACGGAAGCTTCGTCCCGCTCCACTTCACGCCTCGGCCGCTCCCGGAGTCGTGGGCGATCTTCCAGCACGCGATCCCCGAACGCGTGAGCCGCACCGATCTCGCCGCGAACTTCCTGCTCATGGTGCCGTTCGCGTTCCTGCTCCTGGGCGCGCTCCCCATCGCCCGTTCGGGCCGGACGCGTCTCCTCGCGGCCGCGGCGGTGTGGACCCTCGCGTCCGTTCTGAGCGCGATGATCGAGTTCGCCCAGCTCTACTTTCCGCCCCGCAACCCGTCCCTCTACGACATCGCGCTCCAATCGGGCGGCGCGGCGGCGGGCGCGCTCGCCTGGCTCTGGGGCGGACCCGCGATCGCGGCCTCGTGGAGCCGCTGGCGCACCGCCTACGGCGCTCCGGCGCTCGCCGAGTGGATCCTGGGTCCCTACCTCGCCGTCCTCTTCTTCTACAACGTGATGCCGCTCGACCTCACGGCCAGTCCCGCCGACGTCCACGAGAAGTGGCAACAGGGCCGGGTGGTTCTCGTCCCCTTCGCTCGCCTGCCGGACCAGGCGGCGCCCGCGCTCTTCTCCATCCTGGGGGACGTGGCGGTGTGGATTCCGGTCGCCGCGCTCCTCGTCCTCTCCGGAAGGACCGCCGCGCTTCGCGCCTTCCTCCTCACCGTCCTGATCGCCTCGGGAATCGAGGGGATCCAGCTCCTCGTCTTCTCGCGCGTGAGCGACGTCACCGACGTGATCACCGCGGCGATGGGGGCCGCCGCGGGCGCGTGGCTCGGAACCGTGCTCGGGAGACGATGGGGAGCGCTCGCGCGCGAACGGGAGCGCGCGAGGGGCCGGAGCTGGGCCCTGGCCGGGATCGCCGCGGCCGGCCTCTGGCTCGTGGTGATCGCGGCGGTCTTCTGGTACCCGTTCGACTTTCACCTGGATCGGGCGTTCGCCAGGGAGCGGCTCGAGCTCTTGAAGAGGCCCCTCTTCCAGGCCTACTGGATCGGCTCCGAGTTTCGCGCGATCACCGAGGTCTTCCACAAGACGATCTTCTTCGCCCCTCTCGGGGCCGCGCTCGCGGTGGCCGTGGCTTCCATCCGGGGCCGGCGCCCGCGCGTGCTCGCGACCGCGGGAGCGTTCCTCGTCCTCGCCGCGGCGGCGCTCGCGGTCGAGCTCGGGCAGGTGTTCCTTCCAGGGAAGAGCCCCGATCTCACGGACGCCTTGCTCATGATCGCCGGTGGAACGCTGGGTCTCCTGGGCCTGCTCGCCGTGCGCGAGCGGCTCCTCCCGCGCGCCGGCGACGCGCGCGTGGCCGAGCCTCCGGAGGCGGTGTCGGGGTCGTCCGAAGCATGAAGCCGAACCCCCGACGCCTGGGCCTCCTGTCGCTGGGCTCCGTCCTGGTCCTGCTGGGCGGAGCCGGGTGGCTCGCGCTCACCGCGCCAGGCGTTCCCTACAACGTGCGCGAGCTCTCGGAGGGGAGGCCACCCCTCCTGACGGCGGCGATGCTCGCCTTGCTGCTCCTCGTGACGCTGGGGGCCCCCGCGTGGGCCGCCACGGCCTGGCTTCGCCGGCCGGGCGCCTCTCCCGGGAGCGTGCTCCTCTTCCTTCTCGCGCAGGGCGTCCTCGCGTGGCTCCTTCTCCGTGCCTCGGTGCCTCTCGAAGCGATCCACGACATCGTCGGATTTCCCGTGCTGAGGGGACCTGCCGAAGCGGAGACCGCGGGACGCTTCCTCGCGCTCTTCATCGGCGCGTCCACGGTGGTGCTCGCGGCGGCCGCGGCGTGGGTCGCGTGGGAGGATCGAGACCCGCGGCCGCTCTCGCGATGCGCGCTCGCCGGGGCGCTCACGCTCCCCGTGAGCTACACGGTCGTCGTGCCCTTCGCCGCGACGGACAATCTCACCGAGCTGATGCGGGGGGGCGGCGGCCTGCTGCCGGCCGCTGCGATCGCCGGGGCGCTCACGGCGCTCGCCCTCGCGGGAAGCGGGCTCTCGAGGCTTCTCGCGGGGCGATCCCCGGGACCGGCCGCGACCACGGCGATCTGCCTCGCGGCGGTCCCGCTCGGATACGTCCTCCTCCACCTGGGCCTCGAGCCCGCGGTGGAAAAGTACGGCCGCACCTTCGCGGCGATCCAGTTCCTGCTCAGCGAGAACCGCGAGCATCTCGCGAGCGGCGCGGCGCTCTGGCTCCGCTACGGAATCGCGTTCGTCGCGGGCGCCGGAGCGGTCGCCCTCGCCCAGCACGCCGCGTGGGTGGCGTCGGGAGCGCCGCGCCGGGACTCCTCGCCGCCGGCGTGAGCTCGCCGTCCCTCCCGGATCGCGTGCTATCCTGAACGGAAGCCGCGCCATCAAGGCGCAGAGGGAAAATCGACTCGAGCGGCGTTCCGACGCCTGGAGGCACCCATGGCACGATCCAACCGTGACGCGAAGCTCGCCCGGAAACGCAAGCGGGCGAGGACGCTCGAGCGCTTGAAGCGCCAGTACGCGAGCACCCGCCGCGAGGAGCGCACCCTCGTGGTCGAGAAGCTGCGGCGCGTGGCGCCGTGGCTCAAGGAAGAGTACCTGCAGGCGAAGCCCCGGGGCGGTTGACGCCCGTATCGTCCCCCGGCATGGCGGACCGGATTCCCGGCTCCCGGTGGTCGGCGATCCTCGCCGTCCTCACGCTCGGATTCGCGGCCTACGGGAGCTTCGTGCCGCTCCACCTCGCGCCCAGACCGCTCGACGAAGCATGGTTCGTCTTCCGGCACGCGATCCCCGTTCGAGTCCACCCGTCGGATTTCCTCATCAACGTGTTCCTCATGGCGCCCTTTCCGTTCTTCTTCCTGGGCGCGTTTCCGGCCTCCCGGGACGTCGCGGGGCGCGTGGCGCCCGCGATCGGCGCCTGGTCGCTCAGTGTCCTCCTGAGCGCCGCCGTCGAGTTCGGGCAGACGTACTTCCCGTCCCGGCACCCGTCGCTCGTCGACATCGCGGCGCAATCCGCCGGGGCCGCGGGTGGCGCGCTCCTCTGGATCGCCGCGGGACCCGAGCTCCTGTCGGCGTGGAAGGGCTGGAGGATCCGGTACGGACCCGCGAGGCCCGCCGAGTGGATCCTCTGGCCCTACGTCGCCGCGCTCTTCCTGGGAAGGCTGCGCCCGTTCGACTTCACCGCGAACCCCGGTCTCCTGCGCGCCAAGTGGCGCGCGGGGCGCATCGTGACGGCGCCCTTCGTGAGAGTGGTGGAGAGCCCGGAGCGCTTCGCGCTGCAGGCCGTGGCGGGAGCCGCGATGTGGATCCCCGTCGCCGCGCTTCTCGTCCTCTCGCGGCGCGCGGGCGCGTGGCGGGCCTTCCTCCTCACGGCCGCGCTCGCGCTGGGTCTCGAAGCGGCGCGGCTCCTCGTGGTCTCACGCGTGAGCGACGCGACCGATCTCGTCACCGCGATCGTGGGCGCGGCGGTCGGAGCGGTCCTCGGCTCCGCCGCGCTCTCGCTCCAGACCCGGAGCGCGAACGGCTCCTCGCCTCGCCGCGGGGCTCAGGGGGCGGGGGGAAGGTCTCCCTCTCTCGCGCAGCCGGAGAGCGATCGCCCGCCGAACGCCACTTCGGCCGAGAAGGAGTAGAGCGCGCCCGACATCGAGTCGGAGCATCGCCCGGGTTTCACCGTCACGCGGATCCCGTTCGGGCTCGCGCCCGAGGTCGTGCCCCGGAAGATCCTCTCGTTCGCGCCCTCCTCGCGACTCGCGAGCGGAATGGCCGTCCTCCGCGGCTCGTCGGGCTGCTCGAACACGATCGAATCCGCTCCGACCGTGGCGCTCCAGAAGGGCTCGTTCCCCGACGCGCGGAACCGGTATCGGGCGGGCGGCTCCGCGCATCCCGCTCCTTCGCCCACCGGGCTCGCGCGCACGAGAGCCACCACCTCGAGGTGCGCCGCCGACCCGCCTCCGGCGACCACCGATTCCGCGCGCACCTCGACGAACACGGGATGTTCCGGTCCTCCGCCGAGCGCGTCGTGCGCGCGGCGCAGCTCCCCTCCCGTGCCGTCGCGCGCGGGAAGCGCCGCTCCCCCGCAGAGCGCGATCGTTCCCGAGTCCGGACCGCTCGAGGTGTAGAGCCCGCGATATCGAGATGCGTCGCGCGCGGCGGCGGGAGCGGGGCTCGCGCCGTCGCGGACGGATGGCGGGGTCTCCGACCGCGAGCAGCCCGCGAGGCCGGCAAGGAGCGCCGCGGCCAGCGCGTGCGAGAGCGGCCGGATCACACGAGATCGTCCTGGTGGGCGCTCATCGAGATCGCCATGCGCGCCAGCGCGCGCGAGATGAGCATGCGCGCCGCGTTGGCCGAGGGACAGTCGACCGCGACGGCGATCTCCTCGTACGTGAAGCCCATCTCGAGCCGCATGATGACGGCCTGACGCTGCTGCTCGTTCAGGGCCTCGAGCGCGGCGTCGTACGCCTCGAGGCGTTCCTTCCCGATCACGAGCTCGACCGGGGATGGACCCAGGTCGGGCATGGCTCCGTCCATCTCCGTGACCTCCGGATTCGATTGCCTCGCGATGTCCAGGATCTTGTTCTTGAGAACCGTGCGCAGGTAGGCGAGGAACGCGCCTTCGTGCCGGTGCTCGAAGGAGTCCACGCGGGTGAAGACGGCGTACATCGTGCGCTGGACGAGCTCGTCGGTGTCCACGAGCGGACGCGCTCGGATGGGGACCTTGCCGCGGGCGAGCCGCTTCAAGACCGGCATGTAGCGCTGGAGCAGGATCTCGCGAGCCCGTTCCTCGCCGGAACGGATTCGCTTGAGCAGATTGACGGTCGAGTCCATGTCGCCGCTGCCGAGCGGCGGACGGCCGGGAACCGGCGGTACGTCTCGCATGGGCTCCCCACTTCGCCCAGGGATGAGACGGTTGCGGCGAAGCCCGATTCGGGGAGGCTCCACCGCGTGACGGACGCTACAGGGAACAACGCCCCGGCCGCCGTGTCAAGCGGCCGGAGCCCCCAGGTCGCGGGCAATGAAAACGCCCCGCCGCGTGAACGCGGCGGGGCGCGAGGCTCGCGAAAACGAGACGGGCTACTTCAGGTGCTTCGAGACGAGCTTGGTCATCTCGAACATGCTCACCTGCCGCTTGCCGCCGAAGACAGCGCGAAGCTTGTCGTCCGCGTTGATCATGGTGCGCTTGGTCTTGTCCTGAAGCTTGTTCTTCTTGATGTACGCCCAGAGCTTCTTCGTGACCTCGGTGCGCGGCAGCGCCTTCCCGCCCACGACCTCGGAGAGGGTTGCGGACGGAGTCAGGGGCTTCATGAACGCGGCATTCGGTTTGCGCTTCTTCGCTGCGACCTTCTTCTTGGCGGGCTTGCTGGCGCGCTTCTTTGCTGGCATGCACCTCTCCTTTCGTGAGCGTCCGCCGATCCCCAAATTCGTCGGCGCCGGTTGCAAGTTCTACCACCTACGAGGGAGAAAGGGCAACACCTACAGGGGGAGAAAGGGGTCCGAGGGCAAAAAAAATGGAGCGGAAGACGGGATTTGAACCCGCGACAACCACCTTGGCAAGGTGGGGCTCTACCGGGCTGA
Organism: Candidatus Eisenbacteria bacterium; assembly: GCA_035712245.1. GTDB lineage: Bacteria > Eisenbacteria > RBG-16-71-46 > SZUA-252 > SZUA-252 > WS-9. The sequence continues at coordinate 19,106 of DASTBC010000163.1, read as the reverse complement.
GCTACTTCCGCTCTGGACCTATTCGGTTTTTCGGTGCGGCGGGGAGGATTCTAAACCCCCGTTCGGGGAGCGTCAAGCGACCGAGGGGGGCTCCCACCCCCGACTCGACGCGGAAGATCCCGCTTCGGATTCCCCGCCGCCGCGAATCGTGTCGAGCCACCGCCCGAAACCGGTGCCGATCCGGCGGGATGCGTTCGCCTCGCGGTACACCTGCACGTACTTCCGGGCGGCCCCCTCCCAGGAGAAGTCGCACGCCATCCCGTTCCGCCGGCACCGCTGGAGCGAGGGCGGATCGGCGTGGAGACGGATCGCCCGCTCGACCGCTTCCGCGAGGGCCTCGGGGGTGTACGGCCGGAACACGATCCCCGTCCCCTGGGACGAGCGGTCGCCGGGCTCGAAGGGGGTGACGGTGTCCGCGAGGCCGCCGGTCTCCCTCACGACGGGCACGGCGCCGTAGCGCATGCTCATCATCTGGCTCAGGCCGCAGGGCTCGTAGCGGGACGGCATCAGGAAGAAGTCCGCGCCCCCCTCGATCCGGTGGGCGAGCGGGTCGTCGAACTCGCTCCGGTACGCGAGCCGGTCGGGGTGACGCGAGGCGAGAGCGCGGAAGAGATCCTCGAACCGCTTCTCGCCTCGGCCGAGGACCGCCCATCGCGCCGGAAGCGCCATCAGGCGATCGGCCGCGCGCTCGAACAGCTCGAAGCCCTTCTGCTCGACGAGCCGCGACACGATGCCGAAGAGCGGACGGTCGGGGCTCGCCGCGAGGCCGAGCTCCTCCACGAGCGCCGCCTTGCAGATCGACTTTCCCTCGAGCGTCTCGGCGTCGTACCGCGCGGGAAGCGCGCGATCGGTCCGGGGATTCCACACCTTCACGTCGATCCCGTTCAGGATGCCGGTCAGATGCTCCCGCCGCGCGTTGAGCGCCCCCTGGAGCCCGAAGCCGTACTCGTCCCCCGACTGGATCTCCTCCGCGTGCCGCTCGCTCACCGTGTTGAGGCGGTCCGCGAACTGGATCCCCGCCTTGAGGCAGTTCATCTTCCCCCAGAACTCGAACGGTGAGAGCGGATAGAAGAAGCGCTCGGGGAAGCCCGCGGTGCGCATCGCCGCCGGCGGGTACGTTCCCTGGTATCCGAGGTTGTGGATCGTGAGGAGCGTCGCGGTCATCTGGAAGAACGCGTCTTCCGCGAGCGTCGTCTTGAGGTACGCGGGGACGAGCGCCGTCGGGTGGTCGTTCGCGTGGATCACGTCGGGCACGTACGCCACGGCGCGCATCGCCTCGAGGCATCCGCGCGAGAAGAATGCGAACCGCCTGGCTTCGTCCGGGAACGGCTCCCCGGTCGCGGGGTCGGCGTAGACGCCGGGTCTCCCGAACAGCTCCTCGTTCCCGAGGAAGAAGTGGTGCAGGTGCGCCGGATGGCCCGCGTGTCGCAGCCGGTACACGAGCCCGGGCCGGTCCGCTCCGGAGAGCGGCACGTCGACCGTGGCCACGAGCTCGAGGTCGCTACCCGGGGGAAGCTCGAGGTCCCCGTACCGCGGAAGGAAGACCGCCACCGAGCACCCGAGCGCCGCGGCGGCATGGCTCAGCGCGCCGGTCACGTCGGCGAGCCCGCCCACCTTCGCGAAGGGCACCGCCTCCGCGCTCAGGAGCGCGACGCGAAATCGGGAGACGCTCACGACGCGCTCAGGCCCGGATCCCGCGCAGGTACTCCGCGGCCTCCTCGGGAGGAACCGGGTTGATGAAGAAACCGCTCCCCCACTCGAACCCCGCCATCGCGGTGCGCTGCGGGGTGATCTCCAGGTGCCAGTGGTAGTGCGGCAGGTCCGGTTCCCGGCACGGCGCCGTGTGCAGGACGTAGTTGTAGTGCGGGCGGTCGAGCGCCCTTCCGATGCGCCCGAGCATGTCCCGGAGCATCCCCGCGAGCGCGTGGAGATCCTCCGGGGACGACGACTCGAATCCCGCGGCGTGCGCGCGAGGCAGGATCCAGGTCTCGAACGGGTAGCGCGCCGCGAAGGGCTGGATCGCCACCAGCCGGTCGCACTCGCGCACCAGCCGGGAGCCGGAGCGCCGCTCGTGCTCGATCAGATCGCAGTAGACGCATCGCTCCGTTCTCTGGAAGTGTTCGCGGCTCCCCTCGAGCTCCTCGGCCACGACCTGCGGGACGATCGGCGTGGCGATGAGCTGCGAGTGCCCGTGCGCGAGCGACGCGCCCGCGCGCTCGCCGTGGTTCTTGAACACGAGCGCGTAGCGGATCCGGAGGTCCTGCGAGAGATCGGCGATCCGCTCGCGGTAGGCGCGGAGCACGAGCTCGATCTGCTCCGGCGGGAGCTCGCTCAGCTCCTTCTCGTGATCGGGCGAGTCCACGATCACCTCGTGCGCGCCGACGCCGTTCATGCGGTCGTAGATCCCCTCCGCGCGTCGCTCCAGGGCTTCTTCGACGCGGAGCGCGGGGAACTTGTTCGGAATCACGCGAACGGCCCAGCCGGGTCCGTTCGCGGGCAGCCCCGGCTCCCGGTAGGCGAGGATCTCGGAAGGAGTGAAGCGCTCGTTGCCGGTGTCGAAGGGACAGGGAGCCGAGGACCCGTCTCCCGGCGGACGCGGCTTCTTGAAGTCCGAGGGACGCTGGTTCCTGTTCGGAGCGAAGATCACCCAGCGGCGGACGATGGGATCCTTGCGAAGCTCGGGCATCGCGTGAGTGTAGCGCGTGGGTTCGGACTTGACCTCGAAGTGGGGCGATGATAAGCCACTAACTCATTGCAATATTTAGAGTTCAAGGCGCGACAGTCCGAACCCGGAAGGCGCCCGTGTACCCCTCGAGCACGGCCCTTCGCTTGAGCGGCTCCGCATCCGACTCCTTCGAGAACGCGCCGAGCCGCACCTTGTACAGCGATCCCTCTCGATCGATGACGTGCGGCGCTCCCAGCTGCTCCGAGGCCTCTCGCGCGGTGCGCTCCGCCTGGGTTCGGTCGGGCGACGCGAAGATCTGCACGCGCCAGATCCACGCGGTCCGTGCGGCTCCGTCGTCCCCGGGAGGTGGTTGCGTCTGCGAAGGCGAGTCCCGCGGCGGCGGGGCCGGCTCGATGGGCGCCTCCGTGGTTTCGCCCGGCACCGGCTCGGGAATCGTGGCCAGCTCCTCGGCGGTGATCTCTTCGGAAGGATCGATCACGGCGCCCGATGCACTTCCCGCGTCGGGCGACCCCGCGCCCGGTGCGGAGGACCCCGAAGCCGATGGCGCGCTGGGCGGCTCGGAACGAGGCGCCGGCGCGCGCTGGCTCGCGCACCCTCCGAGAGCGAGCGCGGCGAGAACGACCGACGCGGCGATGCGATCAGAGATAGCGCGCACGACGCGGATCCTGCTTCAGTCGCTGCACCAGCGTGCGGACCTCCTGCGCGCGCTCCCGCGGACACACGAGCGTCACGTCTCCGGCGCGCACGATCACGAGATCCTTCACCCCGAGCGTCGCGATGAGTCCCCCGTCCGAGAACGCGATCACGCCGCTCGAGTCCTCGAGCAGGGTCTCGCCCCGTGCGACGTTTCCGGAGGCATCCGCGTCCCGCGAGTCCGCGAGCGCCGCCCACGATCCGAGGTCGTCCCACGCGAAGCTCGAGGGAATCACGACGGCGCGGCTCGTCTTCTCCATCACGGCGTAGTCGATCGAGATCGAGGGCGCCGCTTCGTAGAAGCGGGCCACCGCGGCCGCGCTCCCGTCGGCCCGGGGCGAGTCCGGAAGACCCGGCAGGAGCGCCGCGATGTCCGGCGCGTGCGCGCGCAGCTCCTCGAGCATGACCTCGGGGGCGAAGAGGAACATCCCGCCGTTCCAGAGGTGCTTCCCGTCGCTCGCGTACCGCGCCGCGGTCGCAGGGTCGGGCTTCTCCCGGAATCCGGCGATCCGGCGAGCCGAGGATCCCGGAGCGAGCGGCTCCCCCGCCTCGATGTATCCGTAGCCCGTCTCCGGACGCGTGGGAGGGAGCCCGATCGTGACGATGACGCGCCGCTCGAGCGCGATCCGGGCCGCCGCCTCGAGGTCGCTCCGGAATCGCTCCGCGGGCTCGACCCTGTGATCCGAGGGAAGCACGGCGACCACGGCGTCGCTCCCGGCGCCCCGCAGCCACCAGGCCGCCAGCGCAATCGCGGGGGCCGTGTTCTTCGCCACCGGCTCCCCCACGATCTGCGCGTCCGGAACGCCGGGGGCCGCGCGCCGGATCGCGTCGCGAAGATCCATCGCGGTGAGAATCCACGCGCGCTCGGGGCCCGCGAGCCCGGCCAGACGGCCGATCGTCTCCTCGACCATCGATTTCTCCGAGACGAGCGGCAGGAGCTGCTTGGGACGGGAGTGCCGCGACAGGGGCCAGAAGCGCTCCCCGCGACCTCCGGCGAGAATGACGGGATGGAGTCGCATGATGGCTACGGGTACCACACGGCCCGCGCCCGGCTCAATAGGCGCCGCGCGCCGAGAGGACTGCCGGCACCGTGAGGAGCAGGATCTTGAGGTCGAGCGGGAACGAGCAGCGGTCCACGTACTCGATGTCGAGCCGCATCCACTCGTCGAACGAGAGATCGCTCCGACCCCGGATCTGCCAGAGACACGTGAGCCCAGGCCGCACCGAGAGGCGCTTCAGCATCCACGGCTCGTACTTCTCGACCTCCTCGGGAAAGGGCGGTCGCGGCCCCACGAGGCTCATGTCCCCCGTGAGGACGTGCCAGAGCTGCGGCAGCTCGTCGAGCGAGGTCTTCCGGAGGATCTTCCCCACGCGCGTGACGCGGGGATCGTTGTGGAGCTTGAACGCGGGCCCCTGGGCCTGGTTCAAGTGAAGGAGAAGGCCCCGAAGCTCCTCCGCGTCCTGCTGCATCGAGCGGAGCTTCAGGAAGGCGAACTTGCGCCCGCCGCGCCCCACGCGGATCGCTCGGTGGAACACGGGGCCCGGCGAGTCGAGCTTGATGAGAACGGCCGCGACCGCCACGACGGGGAGCGCCAACGGGGCCACCAGGAGGGCGACCAGGACGTCCAGGACCCGCTTGCCGCCCCGCCGGTAGAGGCTCATCGGAGGCACTGTACCAGATGAGGGGCCCGGAGCCGATGCCTGGGCCCCACCTTCGGCCGTTACTTGAGGATCGTGACCGCCTTCGTGACCTCGCCGTCCGCCGAGGAACGGATCCTCACGTAGTAGATTCCGGACGCCAGCCGGGCTCCCTTCGCGTCGTATCCGTCGATCTCGACGTCGTGGTACCCCGGGCTCACGCTGGACTCGTCCTCGAGAACTCGCACGGATCGCCCCTGAACGTCGAACAGCTCCACCTGCACCGAGCCCGGCCTGGACGTGGCGAACGTCAGAGTCGCGTTCGGATTCAGGGGGTTCGGAGTGACCGAGGCGGACTGCAGGCCCCCCTGGCTCACGACCGGAAGCGTCATGGCTCCCACGAACTTGCCGCCCGAGGTGAGAAGACCGTCGAACACGAGGTCGTAGTCGCCGGTTGGCTTGCCGGCAAAGAGATTCCGGAGATCGTCCTTCGAGAAGCACGCCGTGACTTCCGAGACCCCGTTCCGGTTGCGGTCCGATTGGCCGGTGGTCTTGTCCCCGATCGCAACGATCGGGCGCGAGTCCAGGTACAGTCGAACGGTGGCGGGGTCCACGGCCGCCGCTTCGAAGTCTCCCGAGGCCGGCTCGATCTGGACGCAGAGATCCGGCTTTCCCGAGCCCAGACGCAGGGTCGCGCTCCCGCCCGTAGAGAACACGGTCGCCGGGAACGAGCTCACCACCGACGCCGTGGTCGTGTCGGTGTCCCACATCCCGCCTTCATCGGATACCGTGAGCACGACGGTCTTCACTCCGCTTCCAACATACGAGTGCGAAGCAGCTGCCCCCGTGCCCGTGCTCCCATCCCCGAAGTCCCACGCGAAGCTCAGCGGGTCGCCATCCGGATCGACGGATGCTTGGCCGTCGAAGTGGATCAACGCACCCTCGAATCCGGAATAGGGCCCGCCGGCATCCGCGACCGGCGCCTGATTGACGTATACCGCCGTGACCTGGAACGTGGTCGCGAATACATCCAAGCCGTCGAACGCGCGAACATTCACCGTGTACGTCCCGGCGTCCGAATGAGCCGGACTCACCGTTACCAAACCGGCGTCCGACACGGTGACGAACGCGGGACCCATCGTCTTCGCGTACGTGATCGTGTTGGCCGGAATGTCGGGGTCGAACGCCGAGACCTGCTGCGTCGCCGTCGTGCCGGTGTTCACGGTCATGTTCGATGGAGGAACGATCCAGTATGGCGTCTGATTCACCTCCAGGACCGTGATCTGGATCGTCTCGGAGTCCGTCAGGGCGCCGTCGGTCGCGATGATCGTGACCGGATAGACGCCCGGCCCCTGGGCTTCCGACGGAATCCAGAAGAAACGGTCCCCGGACGCGGTCTCGGAAAACCCCTCTGGCCTGCCAGGGCCCGCCATGAATCCGATCTGATCCCCTCCGGGGTCGGTGCCGCTGACGATGAGCGTGAAGCGTGCCCCCTCGTTGATGGTTCGATTCCCGATCGGATTCAGGACGGGCGTGCCGTCGAAGGGCAACACCGTGATCGTGATGGTCTCCGAGTCGCTGAGAGGAGGACTCCCGTTGTCCGTGACGATGACCGTGAGCGGGAAGGATCCGGCGGCGGTCGGAACCCACCAGATGCCTCCAAACGACAGGTACATCCCCTCCGGTGCGTCCGCTCCCAGCGAGTAGCTGAGCTGGGTGGGAAAGAGCGACCCTGGAAGGTCCGAGTCGCTGGCGCTGAACTGCAGGAACATCTGTGAGCCCTGATTGACCGTCTTGTCTCCGATCGGGCTCAGAACCGGTGCCGTGTTGACCTCGTTCACCCAGATCCGGAAGGTCTCCAGATCGAGAGTGGTCCCGTTCGATACGATCACGGTGAGGAAGTACTGGTTCGGCCCTTGCGCCTCGGTCGGAGTCCACGTGAGGAGACCGTCGGGCGTGATCGACGCCCCCGCGGGTCCCCCGGGTGAAAGCGAGAAGGAGAGCGGCGAGCCGGACGGATCGGTGGCAGCGGCCTGGAGCGAGAAGAGAGCACCCTCATCCGTCGTCCGGTCTCCGATCGGCGACAGGACGGGCGGCGGCGCTTCCACGATCGAGGCGAGCCCGTCGGCGTCGAACCAGTCCCCACTCCCCTGGTTCGACTGGGTCGTTGGACCGTCCAGCTTGTACCAGCCGTCGTCCCCATACCCGTCGCAATCGGAGCAAAAGAAGCCCGTGTATCTGGCGAAGGTGGACGCGAGATCCACGATCCGGATCGAGGCGGCTCCGGCCTGCCCCGTGATGACGAGGGATGCGAGCCGATACGCTCCGGGAGGACTGGGAGTCGATCCGGCGAAGCCGTTGCTATAGCGTACTCCATCGTCGTTCGTGACACCGATCGCCAGGGTCCACGTCGGCTGCTGGTTGACGAAGCCGCTGTAGGTCACCGTGCCCCCGACGGCCTCCAGGTTGAATCGGTATCCCTGGATCGTCAGAGGAGTCGCGGCGGCGGAGTGACAGACGGCAGGGGAGCCGTCCCGATTGGCATCCGTCCGGATCCACACGTCCACGGGCGTGGGCGTGCCGTTCGGATTCATCGTGTCGGCGCTCGTGTGGACTCCGTCGCCATTGCTGTCGAGGTACATGTACTGCGCGAGGGCCTCCGGAGCGCACGTCACGATTGCGGCGAGGAGCTGGAGCAGGATCACGGACGTTCGCATGAGATCTCGACCCCCCGACCAGGAACTTCGAACTCGATGGGACTGCGGCCCGGGGCCGGAGCCCCGGGCCTGGAGCGCAGCAGCTACTTGAGAATCGTGATCGCCTTCGTGACCTCTCCGTCCGTGGAGCGGACCTTCACGTAATAGATGCCCGACGCGAGCCTGCCGCCGTTCGCGTCGTGGCCGTCGATCGTCACGTCGTGGTACCCCGCGGCGACGGAAGACTCGTTCATCAGGGTGCGGACGAGCCGGCCGTGGAGGTCGTACAGGGTGACGCGAACCGATCCCGCCCGCGAGGTGTGGAACATGGCCGTCGCCGACGGATTCAGCGGATTCGGCGAGACGGCGAGATTCGGGCCCCCGCCGGCCTTCACGCGGATGGTCAGCGGCCCCTCGACCGGCGCGCCGCTCACGTGGGTCCCCTGCAGGAGCACCGTCACGGTCTGCTCGCCACCCGGCAGGCCCGCAAAGAGCGTCCGCAAGTCGTCCTTCGAGAAGCAGGCCGTCATCTCGTCGACACCGTTCTGGTTCTTGTCCGTCCCCACGGAGGTCTTGCCCGAGAGGGCCGGAACCGAAGCGCCGCCGTAGGCCATGCGAACGGAAGCCGGATCGACGTCGAGGATGTCGAACGCGTTCCCGAGGGGCTCCATCTGCACGCACACCTGAGGCTTGCCCGAACCCAGATTGATCACCTTGTTTCCGCCCGTCGTGAAGACGAGCATGTCGAGCTCCGGCAGGATCGTCGCCGTGGTGGCGTCACTGTCGGTCTCGGGGCCCGCGGTCACCGTCAAGGTGACGCTGTACACGGCCGCTCCCTGATACGTGTGGATCGGCATCGCGCCGCTTCCCTGAGTCCCATCCCCGAAGCTCCACAGATACCCCAGCGGATTTCCATCCGGGTCCGAGGAGCCGGTTCCGTCGAACGTCACCGGAACGCCCACGATCCCCTCGTAGGGGCCTCCCGCGTCGGCGACCAGCGGGGCGTTGAGCACGGTGATGTCGATGATGTTGTCGAATCCGAAGACGACGCCGTCGAAGACCCTGATCCTCAGTGGATAGGTCCCGCTGTCCGAGAAGCCCGGGGATACGGTGACCAGCCCCGACACGGACACGAGAGCGAACGCCGGACCGGACTGCTTGAAGAACGCCAGCGTCTGAACCGGAACGTCCGCGTCGAACGCGGACACCTGCCGTGTGGCCGTCTGCCCTTCCATGACCGTCAAGGGCTCCGTCCCTCCGTTGAAGTGCGGAGGAACGTTCACCTCGTTCGCGGTGATCGTGAACGTCTCGGAATCGCTCAATCCGGTGCTGTTCGTGGTGACGATCACGGTGATCGGATAGACGCCCGGCGCCTGCTGCTCGGCCACGTACCACTCGAACCGACCGTTCCCGGGCCGAATCGTGGCTCCGGCGGGGGCGCCGGGGCCCAGCGTCCAGGTCAGGCCGCTCTGGGACGGATCCGTGGCCGTCGCCACGAATTCCAGGAGGCTCAGCTCGTTGGCGGTCTTGTTCCCGATTGGGTTCAACACAGGGGGATCGTTCTCGCTCAGGACGGTCACGAGGAAGCTCTGGAAGTCCGACATGGCGGGCGTGCCGTTGTCCGTCACGATGATCGTGACGGTGTGCGAACCGAACTCGGACGGCAACGTCCAGCTGAATTGCCCGGTCGTCGGATGGATCGTGGCCCCGGGAGGCGTGGACTGCCCCAGGGAGAACGTGAGCGACTGCGCCGGCAGATCGGCGTCCGTGGCGGTCGCCTGGAACGACAGAAGCGAGCCCGGCAACCCGGTCTTGTTCCCGATCGGAGCGAGAACCGGGGGCGAGTTGGTCGGGTCCGAGCCCGCCGTTCCGTCGACGTCGGTCCAGTCGGATCCGCCGGCCGGCCCCGCGAGCTTGTAGGTGTTGTCGAAGTCGTTACCGTAGCAGTGCGTCCCGAAGCTGGTGAAATCGGCGCTCCCTGGAACCAGGTCCACGATTCGAATCTGGGGGGCGCCATTCGTACCCGTGATCGTCAGTGTGGCAAGACGGTACGTTCCGGGCTGAAGAAAGATCGGGCTCCCGAAGCCGTTCTTGTAGTGCACGCCGTCATTGTTCACCTCTCCCAGCGAAGTCGACCATTGCGGCTGCTGGTTGACGAAGCCCGTGTAGGTAACCTGCCCTCCCACCGCCTCCAGGTTGAAGACGTAGCTGTTGATGTTCAGGGGTATCGTTGCGTCCACGTTGCAGACGGCAGGGGACCCGTCACGACCCGCGTTCGTCCGGAGCCAGACATCCACGGTCGTCGGCGCGCCGTTGGCGGCGAGCAGATCGGCGGACGTGTTTGCCCCGTCCCCGTTCGTGTCGAGGAACATGTACTGCGCCCGAGCGCCCGTGGCGGATGCCACGAGCACGACGAGCGATAGGACGACAAGCTGGAACAGGCGCATCGCTGACCTCCTTGGCCGGACCAACTCCGGACCGCATGGAAACTGACCGGGACTCTACCCGGCCGGGCTGCAGCGCTACTTCAAGATCGTCACTGCCTTCAGCACCTCACCGTCCGCGGAGGATCGAATCCTCACGTAATAGACTCCCGACGCGAGCCGGGCACCATTCGCGTCCGTTCCTTCGATCGTCACGTCATGATGTCCCGCGGCAGCCGAAGTCTCGTCCATCAGGGTTCGGATCAACCGACCTTGAACGTCGAACATCTGGACGGTCACCGCCCCCACCCTCGAGGTGACGAACGACACCGTCGCCTTCGGGTTGAGCGGGTTCGGCGAGACGCTAGCCGACAGGAAACTGCCGTTGTTGACCACGTGCAGCGTGAGGGATCCCTCGAACGTGCCGCCCGTGATCAGGTCTCCTCGCAGCGCGACTTCGTAGTCTCCCGTCGCGACTCCCGCGAACAGCACGCGGAGGCTCTCCTTCGAGAAACAGGCCGTGATCTCCATGACCCCGTTCTGGTTCCGGTCGTCCCCGACGGTCGCCTTCCCTGCGATCGCCGGGACCTCGTTCGTTCCGAACACCATCCGGACCGAAGCCAGATCGACATCGGAGAGCGCGTAGGCATCCGAGACGGGCTCGATCTGCACGCACGTCTGGGGCTTCCCCGAGCCGAGCCGGACCGTCTTGTTCCCTCCCGTCACGAACGCGAGCGACGAATGGAACTGGGAGATGGTCGCCGTCGACGTGTCGGTGGCCGAGAGCGAGCCGTCGCTGACGGTGAGGACCACAGTGTACAGGCCTCCCACCGCGTAGGCGTGCGTCGGGCTGACCCCACTCCCGGTGCTGCCGTCGCCGAAGTCCCAGGCGTAGGTGAGCGGGTCTCCGTTCGGATCCGATGAGAGCGAGCCGTCGAACGTGAGGTTCACCCCGGAGACTCCAACGTACGGCCCGTTGGCGTCGGCGGCCGGTAGGAGGTTGACCTTGTTCACGGTGACGAGGAACGACTTCACGTCGCTCAGAAGGCCGCTATCCGTCACGCGGACGGTCGCGGAATAATTCCCGGCGTCCCGCGTCTGGGGAGTCACCGTGACGAGGCCGGCGCTCGAGACCGTCAGGAACAGCGGACCGGTCACCTTGCTGAACGTGAGCGGATTGACCGGAAGATCGGCGTCCGTCGCCGTCAGCTGCTGAGTCGCCACCTGCCCCTCGTCCACGGTCATGTCCGACGGCTGTGTCAGCACGGGCGGGGTGTTGTGCTGCTGGACCGTGATCATCACGATCTCGGAGTCGGTCAACGGTGGCGTGCCGTTGTCCGTCACGACGAAGGTGATCGCATAGGCCGCTCCACCCTGATCCTCGGACGGAGTCCACCGGAAGGTGTTGTCGGGGAGGATCATCGCTCCTGCGGGGACGACCCCCTGGCCAAAGGAGAAGACGAGGAACTGAGCCGGGATGTCGGCGTCCGTCGCCGTCAGCGGGAAGGACAGGAGCACGCCCTCCATCGCCGTCTTGGCGCCGATGGGAGTCAGGACGGGCGCGATGTTGTTCTCGTTCACCGTGACGAGAATCGTCTCGTTGTCGGTGAGGGACGGCACTCCGTTGTCCGAGACGCGGATCGTGACCGGATACGAGGAACCACCCTGCATCTCCGTCGGAGTCCAGGTGAAGTTCCCGCCCGGCGAGATCGCGGATCCCGGAGGATTTCCCGCCCCCAGCGAGAACGTGAGCGTTTGAGCCGGGAGATCTCCGTCGGTGGCCGTGGCGGTGAAGGTCAAGAGCTGCCCTTCGGTCGCGGTCTTGTCTCCGATCGGCGCGAGGACCGGGGCCAGGTTGTTCTGGTCGAGGACGGAGACCGAGATCGCCTCGCTGTCGCTCAGGGGCGGCGCTCCGTCGTCGGTCACCGTGACCGTGATCGGGAAGGTGCCGGGACCCTGGGCCTCCGTCGGGGTCCAGGTGAAGACGCCCCCGGGTGAGATCGCGGCTCCCGCGGGAGCCCCCGCACCGAGGGCGAAGGTGAGGATCTGATTCACATCGACATCCGTCGCAGTCGCCGTGAACGTCAGGAGCTCGTTCTCGTTCGCCGTCTTGTTCCCGATCGCCGCCAGCACGGGCGGCGTGTTGACCCCCCCCGTCACGATCAGGATCGTCTCGTTGTCGCTCAGGGCGGGGTTGCCGTTATCGGTCACGATCACCGTGACCTCGAAGGTGCCCGGCACCGACGGCGTCCAGCTGAAATTGCCCGTGGACGCTCCGATCGTCGCCCCCGAGGGCGCGCCCGCGCCGAGCGAGAAGGTGAGCGTCTGGGCCGGGACGTCCGCGTCCGTCGCGGTCGCCGTGAAGGTCACAGGAGAGCCGATCGACGCCGACTTGTTCCCGATCGGGTTCAGGATCGGCGCCTGGTTCGCCTCCAGCACCGTGACCTGGATCGTCTCGGTGTCGCTCCTCGTGCCGTCCGTGACGATGATCGTGATGGGATACGTCCCGGGGCCCTGCGCCTCGCTCGGAGTCCACGTGAAGGTGCCGCTCGCCGAATTCGAAGTGCCTCCCGGCGTGATGGCGGCGCCGGCGGGCGCTCCCGACCCAAGGGTGAAGAAGAGCGGGTCCGGGCACGAAAAAACGGCCGTCGCCACGAAGGTGAGAAGCGACCCCTCGCTCACGGTCTTGTTCCCGATCGCCTGGATGATGGGCGCCTCGTTGACCACCGCGATCGAGATCTGGATCGTCTCGCTGTCGCTGAGCGGCGGCGTTCCGTCGTCCGTCACGACGACCGTGACCGGGAAGACCCCGGGCGTCGTCGGCTGCCAGCTGAACGCGCCGGTCGAAGGGTGGATCGTCGCTCCCGCGGGCGCACCCGGGGCCAGCGAAAACGTGAGCGACTGCCCCGCGTCGGGGTCCGTGGCGGTCGCGGTGAACGTGACCGGCTGGGGCTGGCAGCTGCCGACGAATCCAGACTTGTTCCCGATCGGCGCGAGCACGGGTGGTGTATTCGGTCCGCCCGCCGCGTTCAGGCCGTCCGCGTCCGTCCAGTCCGAGCCCCCGCCGGGACCCGTCAGCTTGTACGTGTTGTCGAAGTCGTTCCCCGAGCACAGCGTCCCGAACGAGGTGAAGTCGGCGCTGCCGTTCACGATGTCGACGATGTCCACCCGCGGGCTGCCGCTCGTCGCCGTGATGGTGAGGGTCATGAGCCGGTAGAGCCCGGGCAGCTGGGGCGCTTGCTGCCCGAACCCGTTCTTGTACAGACCGTTTCCGGGGTTCAGCTCTCCGAAGGCGACGCCGAAGGGAGTCCGGTTGATGAACCCGCTGTAGCTCGCCGTTCCGTTCGCGACCGCCAGGTTGACCACGTACGAGTTGATGGTCAGCTCGCCATCCTGCCGGTTGCACACGGCGGCGCTGCCGTCCCGATTCTGGTTCGTGCGGACCCATACGTCCACCGTGGTGGGCGTCCCGTTCGGACTCATCACGTCGGAAGCGGAATGGACCCCGTCCCCGTTCGAGTCGAGATACATGTACTGCGCCCCGGCGGGCACGGCCACTCCCACGATCGCCGCGGCACCCAGAACCAGAATCAGGATCCGACGCATGGCTGGGAACCCTCCTCGGTAGAGCCGACGCCCAAGCTCGATCCTGGAACGACGGAGCGTGAAACGCTTCCGCCGAAAAAGCAACGAGGCCCCGGCACGAGCCGGGGCCTCGCGTCACAACGAACTCCTGATGATCGGCCCGAAGGGGTCCGATTCTCTCGCGGGGGTGAGCGCCCGGAGGCCGAAGCCCCCGGGCCACCCGTTCCCTGCTACTTGAGGATCGTGACTGCCTTCGTGACGTCGCCGTCGAACTGCGACTTCACCTTGACGTAGTAGATGCCGGACGCGAGCTTGCTGCCGTTCGCATCGTGTCCGTCGATCGTCACGTCGTGGTATCCAGCCGCCGCCGACGACTCGTCCATCAGCGTCCGGATCAGCCGCCCCTGAACGTCGAACATCTGAACCTTCACCATCCCAGGCTTCGAGGTGGCGAACGTCAGCGTCGCCTTCGGGTTGAGCGGATTCGGCGAGATGCTCGCCGCGGCCACGAAGTTGCTCCCACCGGTCACGTTGATCGTCACCGTCCCGCGGAAGAATCCGCCGGTGGTGAGATCGCCTTCCAGCGTGACCTCGTAGTCGCCGTTCGGCTGGCCGGAGAACAGCGTCCGGAGATCGGCCTTCGAGAAGCAGGCCGTGATCTCCGTGGTGCCATTCGCGTTCTTGTCGCCATCGACCGTCGTCTTGCCCGACATCGCAAGGATCTGGTTGCTGTTGAAGATCATGCGAATCGAGGTCAGATCGACGTTCGAGTTGTCGTAACCACCCGGAACGAACGGCTCGATCTGCACGCAGCTCGAGGGCTTGCCCGAGTTGAGCTTGATCGACTTGTTGCCGCCCGTCACGAAGACTCGGGCCAGCACGAAGTCGACGATCTCGGCCGTGGTGGCATCGGTGTCGGTCAGTCCACCGGTGTCCTCGACCGTGAGGGTCACGTTGTAGGTGCCGGCAGCGGCGTAGACGTGCGTCGGATTGACACCCGAGCCCGTTCCACCATCACCGAAGTCCCACGCGTACGTGAGCGCGTCGCCGTCCGGATCGGAAGAGCCGCTTCCGTCGAACGTGACGTTCGCACCCGTCGCGCCGCTGTACGGACCATTGGCGTCCGCGATCGGCGCGTTGTTCACGTTGTTGACGTGGACGTTGAACGTCTTGGTGTCGTTCGCCGTCCCATCGCTCACGCGAACCGAAACCGCGTAGTCACCCGCATCGTTCGAGCCCGGAGCCACCGTCACCAGACCGGAGCCCGAAACCGTCACGAAGAGCGGACCGGTCACCTTGCTGAAGGTGAGCGTGTTGGCCGGAATGTCGGCGTCCGTAGCGGTGAGCTGCTGCGTATCCGACGCTCCCTCGTTCACCGTCATGTCGCTCGGCTGGCTGAGAACCGGCGCGACGTTGACCTCGTTGACCGTGACCGTGATCGTCTCGCAGTCGCTGGTGGTGCCATCCGACACGCAAACCGTGATCGAATAGGCCCCAGGACCCTGCGCCTCGGTCGGCGTCCACGTGAAGGCACCCGCCGCCGTGATCGCCGCACCGGCAGGAGCGCCGGCGCCGAGAGAGAACGTGAGCGCATCGCCGTCCGCGTCGGAGGCGGTCGCCGTGAAGCTCAGAAGCGAGCCCTCGTTGACCGTCTTGTTGCCGATCGCGTTCAGCACAGGAGCCGCGCTCACCTCGTTGACCGTGACCTGGATCGTCTCGGAGTCGGTGCCGACCGGCGCGCCGTTGTCCGCCACGTTGATCGTGATCGGATAGACGCCGGGGCCCTGAGCTTCCGTCGGGGTCCAGGTGAAGTTGCCGCCCGCCGTGATCGCCGCACCGGCAGGAGCGCCGGCACCGAGCGAGAACGTGAGCGTGTTGGCCGGGATGTCGGAATCGGTGGCGGTCGCCGTGAAGCTCAGGAGCGAGCCCTCGTTGACCGTCTTGTCTCCGATCGCCGCCAGGACCGGTGCCGCATTGACCTCGGTGACCGTGACCTGGATCGTCTCGGAGTCGCTGAGGGATCCGCTATCCGTCACGATGACCGTGATCGGGAACGTGCCGGGTCCCTGCGCTTCCGTCGGGGTCCAGGTGAAGTTGCCACCAGCCGTGATCGCCGCACCGGCAGGAGCGCCGGCGCCGAGCGAGAACGTGAACGAATCGCCAGCGTCCGGATCGGTCGCGGTGGCCGTGAAGCTCAGGAGCGAGCCCTCGGCAACCGTCTTGTTCCCGATCGCCGCGAGAACCGGCGGATCGTTGGTGTCGGTGACCGTGACCTGGATCGTCTCGGTGTCGTTCAGAGCCGGCGTGCCGTTATCCGTCACGATGACCGTGATGGGGTGCACACCGATCTGAGCCGCCGTCGGCGTCCAGGTGAAGTTGCCGCCCGCCGTGATCGCCGCTCCGGCAGGAGCGCCGGCGCCGAGCGAGAACGTGAGCGTGTTGGCCGGAACGTCCGCGTCCGTCGCGGTGGCCGTGAAGCTCAGGAGGGTTCCCTCCGCCACCGTCTTGTTGCCGATCGCGGCCAGAACCGGTGCGAGGTTCACCTCGGTCACCGTGACCGTGATCGCCTCGGAGTCCGTACCGCCGGCGCCATCCGACACGTTGACCGTGATCGGATACGCGCCCGGACCCTGCGCCTCGGTCGGCGTCCAGGTGAAGTTACCGCCCGCCGTGATCGCCGCTCCGGCAGGAGCGCCGGCGCTGAGCGAGAACGTGAGCGTCTGGGCCGGGAGATCCGCATCCGTGGCGGTCGCCGTGAAGCTCAGGAGCGAGCCCTCGGCCACCGTCTTGTCGCCGATCGCCGCCAGAATCGGAGCCTGGTTCACCTCGTTCACGGTGACGCTGAACGACGTCGAGCCCGTCTGGGCCGGAGTGCCGTTGTCCGTCGCCTGAACCGTGATCGAGTAGTTGCCCGGACCCTGGGCTTCCGACGGGGTCCAGGTGAAGTTGCCGCCCGCCGTGATCGCCGCGCCCGCCGGAGCACCCGCGCCGAGCGAGAACGTGATCGTCTGGGCCGGAACGTCGCTGTCCGTCGCGGTCGCCGTGAGCGCCAGGAGCACGCCCTCGTTGACCGTCTGGTTCGCGATCGCGTTCACCACCGGCGGGTTGTTGAACTCGTTGACCGTGACCTGGATCGTCTCGGTGTCGTTCAGAGCCGGCGTGCCGTTGTCCGTCACGATGACCGTGATCGGGAACGTGCTGCCGCCCTGCGCTTCCGACGGGGTCCAGGTGAAGTTTCCGCCCGCCGTGATCGCCGCTCCGGCAGGAGCGCCGGCGCCGAGCGAGAACGTGAGCGTGTTGGCCGGGAGATCCGCGTCCGTGGCGGTCGCCGTGAAGCTCAGGAGCGAGCCCTCGTTGACCGTGCGGTTGCCGATCGCCGCGAGAACCGGCGCGAGATTGACCTCGTTCACCGTGACCGTGATCGCCTCGGAGTCCGTACCGCCGGCGCCAGCCGACACGTTGACCGTGATCGGATAGTTGCCCGGACCCTGCGCCTCGGTCGGCGTCCAGGTGAACGCACCGCCCGCCGTGATCGCCGCTCCGGCAGGAGCGCCGGCGCTGAGCGAGAACGTGAGCGTGTTGGCCGGAACGTCGGCATCGGTAGCGGTCGCCGTGAAGGAGAGGAGCACTCCCTCGTTGACGGTCCGGTTCCCGATCGCGCCCAGAACCGGCGCCTGGTTGACCTCGTTCACCGTGACCGTGATGGCCTCGGTGTCGTTCAGAGCCGGCGTGCCGTTATCCGTCACGATGACCGTGATCGGATAATTGCCCGGGCCCTGCGCCTCGGTCGGCGTCCAGGTGAAGGCACCGCCCGCCGTGATCGCCGCGCCCGCGGGAGCACCCGCGCCGAGCGAGAACGTGAGCGTGTTCGCCGGAACGTCCGCGTCGGTGGCGGTCGCCGTGAAGGAGAGAAGCGCTCCCTCGTTGACGGTCCGGTTGCCGATCGTGCCGAGAACCGGCGCCACGTTGACCTCGTTGACCGTGACCTGGATCGTCTCGGAATCGCTGAGCGGACCGGTGCCGTTGTCCGTCACCGTGACGGTGATCGGATAGACGCCGGGGCCCTGCGCCTCCGTCGGGGTCCAGTTGAAGATGCCGGACGCCGCACCGATCGTCGCTCCGGCCGGAGCGCCGGCGGCGAGCGAGAAGGTGAGGGTCTGGCCGGCATCCGGATCCGTTGCCGTCGCCGTGAAGCTCAGGAGCGCCTGCTCGTTGACCGTCTTGTTGCCGATGGCATTGAGCGTCGGAGGCGCGTTCGGCTGGTCGGCGACCGTGATCGTGATCGTCTCGCTGTCGTTCAGGTTCGGCGACCCGTTGTCCGTCACGATGACCGTGACCGGGAAGCTGCCCGTCGCCGACGGCGTCCAGCTGAAGTTACCGGTGGACGCGCCGATCGTCGCACCCGCGGGAGCACCCGCGCCGAGCGAGAACGTGAGCGTCTGAGCCGGGACGTCCGCATCGGTGGCCGTCGCCGTGAACGTCACGGGCGAACCGACCGTGCCCGACTTGTTGCCGATCGTTCCGAGCACCGGGGCGGTGTTGACCTCGGTGACCGTGACCTGGATCGTCTCGGTGTCGTTCAGGTTCGGCGTGCCGTTGTCCGTCACGATGACCGTGATCGGGAACGTGCTGCCGCCCTGCGTCTCGGACGGGGTCCAGGTGAAGTTGCCGCCCGTCGTGATCGCCGCCCCCGCGGGAGCGCCGGCGCCGAGCGTGAAGGTGAGCGTGTTCGCCGGAATGTCGGCGTCGGTGGCCGTGGCCGTGAAGGAGAGAAGAGCTCCCTCGTTGACCGTCCGGTTGCCGATCGTCGCCAGAACCGGCGCGACGTTGACCTCGTTCACCGTGACCGTGATCGTCTCGGTGTCGTTCAGAGCCGGCGTGCCGTTGTCCGTCACGATGACCGTGATCGGGAACGAGCCCGGGCCCTGAGCTTCCGTCGGGGTCCACGTGAAGCTGCCGCCCGCCGTGATCGCCGCTCCGGCGGGAGCGCCGGCGCCGAGCGAGAACGTGAGCGTGTTGGCCGGAACGTCGGCGTCGGTGGCGGTCGCCGTGAAGGAGAGGAGCACTCCCTCGTTGACGGTCCGGTTGCCGATCGCGCCGAGAACCGGCGCCTGGTTCACTTCATTGACCGTGACCGTGATGGCCTCGGAATCCGTGAGCGAACCGTCCGACACGATGATCGTGATCGCATGGTTGCCCGGGCCCTGGGCCTCGGTCGGGGTCCACGTGAACGCGCCACCCGTGGTGATCGCCGCACCCGCCGGCGCACCCGCGCCGAGCGAGAACGTGAGGCCCTGAGGCGGAACGTCGGCGTCCGTGGCGGTCGCCGTGAAGGAGAGGAGCACTCCCTCGTTGACCGTCTTGTTCCCGATCGGATCGAGAACC
>DASTBC010000162.1 GCA_035712245.1 Candidatus Eisenbacteria bacterium | reverse complement strand
CGTCTCGCTGACCGCGACCGAACGCGAGGGACGCGTCACCCTCGCCCTGGACCCGCCCGAATCGCCGCTCACCGTGCGAGGCGCCGCTTCGCTCGGGGCGCCCGGCTCGGCGCCGAGGCTCGCGGTGCGCCGGGAGCTCGGATCCACCGTGCTCGAGGTCTCGGGAAGCGTTCCCCCGGGCGGCGTCGCCCGGCAGCAGGTCGCGGTGACCGACCCGGACTCGACGGCCGGGCTCCTCCTCCTCGGAGCCATGAGGCGCGCGGGGATCGAAACGAAGGCGGCCGTGCGCGTCCTCCCCGCGCGGGCCGAGGACGCGGGGAAGGAGCGGAAGGATGTCGAGCCCTTCTTCGCGCCTCCGGGCGCGGTTCAACCCTGGAGGGAGGCCCGTGGGAACCGCGCGATCGTCGTGCTCGCCCACCCGTCGCCCTCCGCGGCGGAGATCGTGTCGATGGTGAACACGTACAGCCTGAACACGGAGGCCGAAGCGCTCCTCCGGATGCTCGACCCCGCGCCGCGAGGGAAGCGCGCGGAGTCCGGGCTGGCCGAACTCTACCGCATCCTGTCGGAGTCGGGGATCGACGCGGCGGACGTCCTGCTCTCGGACGGCTCAGGGCTCTCCAGGATGAACCTGGCCACCGCGCGCGCACTGGTCGCGTTCCTCGCCGTCCTGGATCGCGATCCGGCGATCGGAACGCGTTTCCGCGAGGGGCTCTCGACCCCGGGCGGGAACGGCACCCTCGCGAACCGCCTTCCGGACCTCGAGCCCGGCGTCACGCTGCGAGGAAAAACCGGCACCCTGTCGAACGTGGGCTCGCTGTCGGGCTACGTCACCGCGAAGGAGGGGGAGCGATTCGTGTTCGCCTTGATCGGAAACGGAACCCGCGGCTCCGTGGCGCCGCTCCGCGCCATCCAGGACGATCTCGTCCGTGAGCTGGGCCGGACGCGGCGCGAACCGGCCGTCCCCTCCGCGCCGCCGTGGGGAATTCCCCGATGATCGCGCCGCCAAGGCTCCGTCCCGGCGACCGGATCGGGATCGTCGCGCCTTCGGGACCCGTGCTCCGGAAGCACGTCGCCGCCGGCGCGCGCGCGCTCGAGCGGGCGGGCTTCCGCCTCACCGTGGCGCGGCACGTGTTCGATCGTCGCGGGCATCTCGCGGGGACGGACGAGGCGCGGCTCGAGGACTTCAACCGGATGCTCCGGGATCCCGACATCCGCTGCATGCTGATGGCTCGCGGGGGCTACGGGTCGATGCGGATCGCTCCGGGCGTCGACTGGCGTGCGATGCGCCGCGACCCGAAGATCTTCGCCGGGTTCTCGGACGCCACGTTCCTCCACCTGGGCTTCGCGCGCCACGCGCGCGTCCGCACGCTCCACGGTCCCAATCTCCACGGGTTCGGCTTCGGGAGACCGGGGGAGATCGCGCGGTGGCTCTCCTGGGTGACCCGGCCCGAGCCTCCCGAGCGCGTGAGGACGCTCGGCGCGCCGGTCCGGATCGCGGGGCCGCGCACGCCCGCGCGGGGCATCGTGCTCGGCGGCAATCTCCAGCTCGTGGACTACGCGGCGGGAACGGACATGCTCCCGTCCTTCCGCGGAGCGGTCGTGTTCTTCGAGGAGGTGAACGAGCCTCCCTACAAGGTGGACGGGATGCTCTGCCATCTGAGGCTCGCCGGCGCCTTCCGAGGGGCGCGCGCCGTGGCGCTGGGGGACTTCTACCGGTGCGTTCCGCGTCCCCGGCGGAGGGAGCTCAAGCTCGCGCAGGTGCTGCGCGACCACCTCACGCCGCTCGGAATTCCCGCCTCCGGCGGAATCCGCGCGGGACATGGCCATCGCAACCTTCCGGTCCCGTTCGGCGCGATGGCGGTCCTGGATCCGGGGAAGGGCGTGCTGCGGTACGAGGAGGGGCTGGTTTCCTGACCTCCGGACCGCCCCGCCCGGGACGCGCCCGGGCGGAGCTCGGCCGGTGCCGCGGAAGGGCTAGGCGTACACGCCGCGGAGCTGGATCACGTCCACGACGCGCTTGATCGCGAGCATGAACGCGGCGACGCGGAGCGAAACCTTGTGCTCGTCGGCCATCCGCGCCACGTCCTGGAAGGCGTTCACCATGATGTGCTCGAGCCGCTCGTTGACTTCCGACTCCTTCCAGAAGAAGCCCATGCGGTCCTGGACCCACTCGAAGTAGGACACGGTGACGCCGCCGCTGTTCGCGAGGATGTCCGGGATGACGAGCACGCCCGCCTTGTTCAGGATCTTGTCGGCCTGCGTCGTCGTCGGGCCGTTCGCGCCCTCGGCGATGATGCGCGCCTGGATGCGTCCCGCGTTCACGTGGGTGATCTGGTTCTCGAGCGCCGCGGGGATCAGGATGTCGCAGGGGAGCTCGAGCAGCTTCTTTCCGTCCACCGGCGTGGAGCCGGGGAAGCCGACCACGCTCTTCGTCTGCTTCACGTGCCGGATGAGGGCGGGAATGTCGAGACCGTTCGGGTTCTGGATGCCTCCGCCCACGTCGGAAGCCGCCGTCACGATGGCGCCGTCCTTCACGAGGAGGTCCGCCGCGACCGAGCCGACGTTGCCGAAGCCCTGCACGACCACGCGCGCGCCGTCGAGATCGAGTCCGATCCGCCGCGCCGCCTCGCGAATGCAGAAGAGGACGCCGCGTCCGGTGGCCTCGCGCCGCCCCTGCGAGCCGCCCAGCTCGAGAGGCTTCCCGGTCACGACCGAGGTGACGGTGTGCCGGGCGTGCATGGAGTACGTGTCCATGATCCAGGCCATCGTCTGCTCGTTCGTGTTCACGTCGGGGGCGGGGACGTCCGACTCGGGGCCGAAGATGTCGATCAGGTCGGCGACGTAGCGGCGCGTGAGCCGCTCCAGCTCCCCGCGCGACATCTTCGAGGGATCGCAAATGATCCCTCCCTTGCCGCCACCGAAGGGGATGCCGACCACCGCGCACTTCCAGGTCATCCATGCCGCGAGGGCCATGACCTCTTCCAGCGTGACGTCCGGGTGATAGCGGATCCCGCCCTTTGCCGGTCCGCGGATGATCGAGTGCTGGACGCGATATCCGGTGAAGACCCGGAAGGAGCCGTCGTCCATCTGGACCGGGAGCTTCACGATCGTGGCCCGGCGGGGCTCCTTGATGATCTGAATGAATGCCGGGTCCAGCTTGAGGCGTGCCGAGGCCTCCTCGAACTGGAGCCTCGCGTTTTCGAGGGGGTCCAGCTCCTTCTGAGTTCCCATGTCCTTGCCTACCGAAGACGTCGCGGTTTCCATCGGGCCCGATCCTTCCCAACGAACGGTGTCGAGTGGGCTAACTCACGAAAATGCTTCGCTTTTCGCCGCGCGTAGTGTAGAGAAGAAAGGAAGAGCGTTCAAGCATGTACTACTTCTACTGGTTGCCCATCGGCACGGATGCCAAGGTGCGGGGAATCCCCTGGGTCACGGTATCCCTGCTCGTGACGATGGTCGTCTCGTTCGCGGCGTTCCACGTGGCCCCGGGTGCCGAGACGCTCGCCTACCGCCTCGCGTTCAAGGCGGGCGACCCCACCCCGCTCACCGCGATCGCATCGCTCTTCCTTCACGCCGATCCCTTCCATCTTCTCGGGAATCTCGTCTTCCTGGGCGTGTTCGGCCCGCCGCTCGAGTCGCGGCTCGGTCCCGCCCGGTACCTGATCGCCTATGTCGGATGCGGCTGGCTCGCGAGCCTGGTTCAGGCCGCGTGGATCCTGCGCGCCACGCCCGAGCTCGCGTCGATCCCGATCATCGGGGCGTCGGGGGCGATCTCCGGGCTCATGGGCCTCTTCCTCGTGCGCCTCTACTTCGCGCACCTTCGATTCGCGTCGATCACGATGCTCTTCTTCCAGGGCATGGTGAAGCCCACGCGCTTCACGCTCCCGGCCGCGGTCGGGATCGGCCTCTGGTTCGCCCTCCAGTTCGCGTACCAGATCTCGGGAGCCGCTCCCCAGACCGCGACCCTCTGCCATCTGGCCGGGTTCGCGTTCGGCGGAGCGTTCGCGTGGAGCATGGGGCTCATGGGCGAGGGACACCTCGAGAGCCATCTGGCGCGAGGCGCACGGTACGCCTCGAGGGGCGAGTGGTTCGCCTCGCTCGGGGAGTACGAGTCCTACCTCGAGCGCCGGCCGGACGATCCCGACGTCGTCGCCCAGGTCGCGAGGCTCTCGCGCGTGACGCACCAGGAGGACCAGTCGGCGGACCGCTTCCGCCGGGCGATCCATCTCTGGCTCCGCCAGGGACAGATCCGAAAGGCGTGCGACGCCTACGAGGAGATGAAGCGCCTCCTCGGCGCCGTGACCCTCCCGCCGGCGGACCTACTGCGCGTGGCGCGTGGGTGCGAGGAGCTGGGGCGGCCGGGGGACGCGAGCCGCGCGTACGAGGCCTACGGCAGGAACTACCCGGACCGGGGCGGCGCGTCGCTCGCGCTCATGAAGAGCGCCGAGATCGAGCACCGCGCCCTGAACAATCCCGGTCGGGCGCGGTACCTCTACGACGAGCTGCTACGGCGTCCGTTGAAGCCCGACCTGGAGAAACTGGTCCACGAGAGGGCCCAGCGAGCCGATGCCGCGCTCGCCCGTCAGGGAACGGTGGCCGCTGCGGCGCGCGGCTGACGGTGTGCCGGCACGTGGCCGGGATTGACCGGGTTGTTGCGGGGGAGCCATGAAGCCAGTGCCGGTCTATCTTTGCCGCCCGATCGTTTCGACGCTCATGACCAGCCTGCTTCTCTCATCCGGGTGTGCCGGGTGGCGCACCGTATCGCGTGACGAATTGGTGCGCGACGTACGTGATGATCGCCCCAAGAAGGTGCGGGTGTTTTATCCCGATTCAACGCTCGAGATGAGCAACCCCGTGGTCAGGGCGGACTCCCTCGTGGGCAAGGCCAAAGTGCGCGGCGCGAAGAAGCCCATCGCGATCCCTCTGGCTGCGGTCGACAGCGCCGCGGTGTATCGGGACGCGGTTGCGTCTCATGCGAGACCCATCGTGATGAGCGCGATGATCTTCGCGCTGGTCTTGTTCCTGTTCTTCCCCCTGAAGGACGGCGTCTAGCGGAGTGAATCAACAGCCGGTCCCGCGCGATCGACGCGGGGCACACCGTGAAGCTGAAAGCCCCACGGCCCTGACGGGACCGTGGGGCTTCGTCGTCCAAGGCTGCGTTGCCTCGGCGGGACGCTACAGGCAGTTCAGCTCGGCCAGCTCCTTGTTCCTCGACTCCGGGTCGAACAGGTAGACCCGGAACTGCTTCCCGGGGGTGAGCGTCGCCCGCGGCACGCACCGCGAGATCAGCCCCGCCGCCGCGCTCGCCCGGCTCTCCTTCACGACGATCTCCTTCGGCATGAGCGACCGCTCCGGCGCGACGTACCAGAGAATCGCCGTCGCGTCGGCCGAGCCGTCATAGGCGGCCCGGATGTCGTAGAACCCGTTCCCGTCCGTGACGGCGTTCCCTGTGAGCTGCCCGTCCACGAAGAGCTTCACCTCGACGCCGGGGATCGGGCGGTCACCCACGTCCAGGACCGTGCCGGCGAAGCTCGTGAGCCGCCGGTCGATTCCCAGGGACTTGAATTCCTGGAGCGGGCGCTGGTACTGGGTGGGGTCCGCGGTGCTGACGGAGCTGCCCCCGGAGGATCCGGGGGGGGCGGCGTGCGCGGTGCCCGCCGCGAGGACGAAAAACGCAAGACTGCCGAGCAACCTCAAGTTCGGACGCATCATGGCCGATACCCTCCGTGTTGCATCAGGGGGAACGGTTCCGATTGGACGCTAACACCTGTAATTCGGTCTGTCAACGCGGCTTCCGACGGAGAAACACCTTGCGCCCCAAGGGCCTCGTTGGTAAGGTCCGGTCGCTCCACACGCACCAGATCACCTCGTCCCGCCCGGGATGAGGCAAGGAGTTTGCCCACCATGGCAGCCCAGGGATTTCGGGAGGCACGGATGTTTCTCGACCAGGTGATGGGCGTCTTCGCGAACGACGTGGCGATCGATCTGGGGACCGCGAACACGCTGGTCTACCTCCGCGGGAAAGGCATCGTCCTCAACGAGCCCTCCGTCGTCGCGGTCGATCGAACCACCAACAAGGTCATCGCCGTCGGGAAAGAGGCCAAGAGCATGCTCGGCCGCACGCCCGACGAGATTCACGCCGTGCGTCCGCTCAAGGACGGCGTGATCGCGGATTTCGAAAAGACCGAGGATCTGCTGCGCGAGTTCATCCAGAAGGCGCTCCGGCGTCGCACCTGGGTGCGCCCGCGCATCATCATCTGCGTGCCGTCGGGGATCACCGAGGTGGAGAAGCGCGCGGTCCAGGATTCGGCGCAGCACGCCGGCGCGCGCGAGGTGCTCCTCGTTCCCGAGCCGATCGCCGCGGCGATCGGGGTCGGGCTCCCGGTGGGGAAGCCGTCGGGGAACATGATCATCGACATCGGCGGCGGCACGACGGAGATCGCCGTGATGGCGCTCAACTCGATCGTGAACCAGCAGTCGATCCGCGTGGGCGGCGACGAGATGGACGAGGCCATCGTCCAGTACGTGAAGAAGGCGTACAACCTCCTCATCGGTGAGCAGACGGCCGAGCAGATCAAGATCAAGATCGGCTCCGCCTTCCGCCTCGAGCAGGAGGAGGAGATGGAGATCAAGGGTCGAGACCTCGTGGCCGGGATCCCGAAGACCATGAAGATCTCGTCGGTCGAGGTTCGCGAAGCGCTGAGCGAGCCCCTCCAGCAGATCGTGGACGCGCTCATGCAGTCGCTCGAGAAGACGCCGCCCGAGCTGGCCTCGGACATCGTGGACCGCGGCATCGTGATGACCGGCGGCGGATCGCTCCTGCGCGGGATCGACATGCTGCTCCGCGAGGCCACCAACCTTCCGATCACGGTGGCCGAGGATCCGCTCTCCTGCGTCGTGCTCGGCACCGGGAAGATCCTCGATGACCCCACCCAGTACGAAAAGGTGCTCATGTCCGTTGTCCGCGACTGACACCGGGGCGTGAGTTCTCATGCTCCGGTATCTGTTCGTCCGTCGCACCGACTGGACCGTACTCGTCATCACCTGCGGCATCTCGTTCGCGCTCATGCTCCTCGGCCCGCGCGCGCAGGCGCGGGTCGCGTGGTTCATCCAGCACACGCTCCTCGCGCCGTTTGAAGCCGGCGTCGCCTGGATCGACCAGTCGGTCGGAATCTACTGGGAGAACCACCGCCTCCGCCAGCGGCTGACGCGCCTCCAGATCGAATCCGACGCGCTCCACGCGGAGCGCCTCGAGAACGTGCGGCTCCGGCGCCTGCTCGATCTCGAGGAGCGCCGCCCCTACGACCTCGTCGCCTCGAACGTCATCGCGCGCAGCCTGGACCGCCTCGGGGGAAGCCTCACGATCGACAAGGGGACCGCGGACGGGGTCGAGCCCGGACGCGCGGTCCTGACGCCCGATGGCCTCGTGGGACGCGCCGAGCGCGCGACGCCGCACCAGGCCCGCATCCTCACGCTCCTCCACCGGGATTGCGCCGTCGCGGCGCGGATCGAGCGGACGCGGGTGGACGGGGTGCTCCAGTGGGAGTACGGGAACCAGCCGACGCTCGACCTCCGGTACATCTCCTCGCAGGAGGACGTGCAGGTCGGGGACCTCGTCGTCACCTCCGGTCTCGGCGGCATCTTCCCGCCGGGGATCCGGATCGGCACCGTCGCCCGGGTGGGGATCGAGCCGAACGGTCTCATGAAGGAGATCCTCGTGCGCCCGGCGGTGGACTTCCGGTCGGTCGAGGAGATCCTCGTCTACACGCCGTCGTCGCTTCGCGGCTCCACGCCCGCGGATCTCTTCCTCACGCCTCCCGCGCCTGCGGACAGCGTCCCCGCTCCACCGGCTCCGGGAAGGGCGCCCCGGGATAGCGCCGCCGCCTCGCCGCCGGCCTCCGCGATCGCGAAGGAGCCGTCCCCGGCCGTGCGGACCACGGCGGAACGTCCGTGAGAGGCGTCCGCGACCTCTTCGTGCTCCTGGTCGTCCTGGTGCTCCAGGCGACGCTGCTCTATCGCATCGAGATCGCCGGGATCCGTCCGGATCTCCTCGTCGCCTTCGTCGTGTACCTCGCGTGGATGCGGGGCCCCGTGACCGGGACGATCGCGGGGTTCGGCGTGGGCTTGCTTCAAGATCTCGACGCGCCCGGGCCGCTCGGGCTCAACGCGTTCTCGAAGTCGCTCGTCGCCTTCCTGGTCGCGAAGGCGGGATTCCGGGTCCACCGCTCGAACCTCGGGGTCCGGTTCGCGTTCTTCTTCCTCGCGATGCTCGCGCACGACATCGTCTACTTCGCCGTCGCGACCGGCGGGGAGCTGCGGGCGTTCCTCGTGCAGATGCTCACGGTCGCGCTCCCCTCGGCGCTCTACACGACGGTGGTCGTGCTCCTCCTCCTCGCGATCGTGGAGAGCATGGGGAAGCGATCCCTGCTCACCGACGAGGCCTGACGCGTGGGCCGCCACGACAGCGAGCCGCTCCCGAAGGGCCGCCGCCGCGAGCAGGTCGTCGTCGCCGCCGTGGCCTGCGCGTTCGGGCTCGTGATCCTCCAGCTCTTCTCGCTCCAGGTGCTCGAGGGAGCGAAGTATCGCGACCTCTCCGAGGAGAACCGGATCCGGGTCGAGGTGCTGACGGCTCCCCGAGGGGAGATCAAGGACCGCAAGGGAAGGCTGCTCGCGGACAACGTGCCGTCGTTCACGGTGACGATCGATCCGTATGACAAGGCGTACGTGCAGGACCCCTCGCGGCTCGATTCCACCGTGGCGCGGCTCGGCGCCATCCTCGCGATGGATCCGGAGGCGGCGATCGCGAAGGTGAAGAAGGAAAAGCGCCAGTCCTTCGTATCGATTCGCGTGAAGCGGAACGTGGACCTCGCGTCCGTCGCCTATGTCTCCGAGCACCGCGCCGAGCTGCCGGGCGTGGACGTCGAGGCGGAGCCGCTCCGGCGCTATCCGTACGGCGCCTTCGCCTCCCACCTCCTCGGGTACGTGGGGGAGATCTCGGACAAGGAGCTCGAGAACCCGAAGTATTCCTCCTCCTACGTGCGCGGGGATCTGATCGGGCGGATGGGGCTCGAGCGCCAGTACGAGCGTCTCGTTCGCGGCGTGGACGGGAAGCGCTTCGTCGAGGTGAACGCGCTCGGAAGGAAGGCGGAGCTCCTCGGGGACAAGCGGCCGATCCTCCCCGTGCGCGGGGCGGACATCACGCTCTCGATCGATCTCGACCTCCAGCGCGCGGCCGAGGACGCGTTCCAGCCGGGCGCGCGCGGCGCGGTCGTGGCGATGGATCCGCGCACGGGCGAGGTGCTCGCACTGGCGAGCAAGCCCAACTACGACCCGAACGAGTTCTCGACGGGGATCAGCCAGGCGCGCTGGAACGAGATGAGCCAGGGGGGGAACTATCCCCTCTTCAACCGCGCGATCCAGGCCGCCTACCCGCCGGGTTCCACGCTGAAGCCGTTCGTGGCGCTCGCGGGCCTCGCCGAGAAGGTGATCACACCGGCCACGACCTTCCACGACGGGTGCTTCGGCTACTACCAGTTCGGACGCCGCAAGTTCGGTTGCTGGGACAAGGACGGCCACGGGTGGACGGCCCTCCGCACCGCGATGGCGCGCTCGTGCGACGTGTACTTCTACCAGCTCGGGCTCCGGCTCGGACTCGACCGTCTCTCGTCGTTCATGACGAAGCGCCTCACGCTCCGGGATCGGACGGGGATCGATCTCCCTCAAGAGAGACGCGGGCTCTATCCCAGCTCGGAGTGGTACGACAAGAACTACGGCGTGGGCCGCTGGAGCAAGGGGCTCATCCTCAACATCTCGATCGGCCAGGGGGAGAGCTCCCTCACGCCGGTGAAGCTCGCGCAGCTCACGTCCATGGTGGCCAACGGGGGGACGCTCTGGAGGCCGCGGATCTTGAGGATGGTGCATCGGGACGGCCGCGAGCAGCCGGGGGAGCTGCCGGCGGGGGACTCGCTTCGCAAGGTGCTCGATCTCTCGCCCCGGGATCTCGCCCAGGTGCGCGAATCCATGATCGCGGTGGTGAACGACGGCGGCGGAACCGGCGGCGCCGCGAAGGTGGAGTCGGTCCTCGTCGCGGGGAAGACGGGAACCGCGCAGAACCCCCACGGGAACGACCACGCGCTCTTCATCTGCTTCGCCCCGGCGCAGAATCCCGAGATCGCGGTCGCGGTGATGGTGGAGAACGCGGGGCACGGGAGCACCGCCGCGGCGCCGATCGCGCAGAAGGTCCTCCAGGCGTACTTCCATCCCGCGCCGCCCGAGAGCGCGGCCGTGGCCCTGGGGTCGAGGCGGTGATCGCGCCCCGCATCACGACGGACGTCGACCGGCCGCTCTTCTTCACGACCGTGCTCCTCGCGCTCATCGGGATCGCCTTCGTGTTCAGCGCGACCGCCCTCCCGTCCTCGTCCGCGCCCGAGCACGGGCTCTACCTGAAGCAGCTCGTCTGGCTCGGGATCGCGCTCGTCGGGGGCACGCTGGCCGCCGCCGTGCCGTACCGGATCTTCGAGGGGAAGACGGCGTGGCTCCTCTACGGCCTCGCGACGGTCTCCCTCGTGCTCACCATGTTCGTGGGGCACGAGGGACTGGGCGCCCAGCGATGGCTCGGCTGGGGGCCGCTCAAGTTCCAGCCCTCGGAGATCGCGAAGGTCGCGCTCGTGCTCGCGCTCGCGACGATGCTCTCCGGGCGCCGGGTCACGCTCACGCATCTTCCGACCCTCGGCAGGGCGCTCCTCGTGACGGGCGTGCCGTTTCTCTTCGTGCTGAAGCAGCCCGATCTCGGGACCTCGCTCTGCTTCCTCGTGGTCCTCTTCACGATGCTCTTCTGGGCGGGGATCCCGACCCTGTTCCTCTTCCTCCTCCTCACGCCGATCCTGAACGTGGCGCTCTCGTTCTACTTTCCCGCGTGGGCGCTATTCGCGCTCACGCTCGCGTTCGTGCTCTACAAGTCCAGGCTCCGGCTCGCGCCGATGATCCTGGTCGTGGCGGTGAACCTCGCGGTGGGGATCGCGACGCCGCAGGTGTGGAACCACCTCGAGCCCTATCAGCGCCAGCGCATCAGCACGTTCCTGGACCCGAACGCGGACCCCTACGGGGCCGGGTACCAGATCATCCAGTCCAAGATCGCGATCGGCTCCGGAGGCGTGACGGGGAAGGGCTTCCTGCACGGAACCCAGAAAGGGCTCGAGTTCCTGCCCGAGCAGCACACCGATTTCATCTTCTCGGTCGTGGGAGAGGAGACGGGATTCCTGGGGGCGGCGTTCGTGACCGTGCTCTACATGCTGCTGATCCTGCGCGGGGTCCGCGTCGCCCAGAGAGCCCGCAACCGGTTCGGGGGCCTCATGGCGGTTGGACTCACGTCGATCTTCCTGTACCATGTGCTCGTCAACATCTGCATGACCGTAGGGCTCGCGCCGGTCACGGGACTCCCCCTGCCTCTTCTGAGTTACGGCGGCACCTCGCTCTTGACGAGCTTCCTGCAGGTCGGCCTGATCCAGAACGTGGCCATGCGCTGGCGCGAGTACTGAACCGGGAGACCACGTGCACCCGACCATTCTGAAAGTCGGATCCTTCGCGATCCACAGCTACGGCCTCCTCCTGGCCGTCGGATTCCTCCTTGCCATCCAGATCTTCGTGAGCCGCGGGAAGCGGCGCGGAATTCCCGAGGACTCCCTCCACACGATCTCGCTCGTGATCCTGGTCCTGGCGATCGTGGGCGGTCGCGGACTCTTCGTGCTGACGCACTGGAGCGAGTACGCGAAGGATCTCTGGGGGATCTTCCGGCTGTGGGAAGGCGGGCTGATGCTGTACGGAGGGTACATTCTCGCGATCGCGGGGGGGATCGCCTACGTCCGGCGCACGGGACTCCCGCTCTGGAAGATCGCCGACTCGGCGGCTCCGGCCATGGCGCTCGGGATCGGAATCGGGCGACTGGGGTGCTTCCTGAACGGCTGCTGCTTCGGGCTTCCCACGAGCCTCCCCTGGGGGATCCAGTTCCCGGGCGGCTCGTACGCGTCCTACACGTTCCCGGGAATGCCGATCCATCCGTCCCAGCTCTACCTCGCGCTCGGCGGGATCGGGCTCTTCGTCCTGCTTCTCCGCCTCGACCGGGCGGCTCGCTTCGACGGATGGCTCTTCTGGACGGCGGTGGCCGTGGACGCCGTGCTCCGATTCGGAATCGACTTCACGCGGTACTACGATCAGACTTCGTTCCTCGGGAAGGTGGGAGACCTCTCGTTCAACATCAATCAGATCCTGAGCGTGCTCCTCTTCCTCACCTCGATGATCATGCTGCGGGTCCTCTCCCGGCGCCCGCGCGAGACGGACGCCGCGAGCGGCCCGGAAGGCCCCGAAGTCTCCGGCGCTCCGGCGAGCGCTCCGGCGCCCGAGCTGAAGCCGACGCTCGATACACCCCCGACGCGCTGAGCGGTTCGCCATGACGGGGTTCCGCGCGGATGCCGGGACCCTGCGGTTCGCCGTGCTGGGGTACCCCGTCCGGCACTCGCTCTCCCCCCGGATGCACGAGGCCGCGTTTCGCACGCTCGCGATGAGCGCGACGTACGAAGCGATCGAGGTTCCGCCGGAGGAGCTCGGGCGGGAGCTCGCCCGCCTCCACGCGGAGGGATACGTCGGGCTCAATCTCACGACGCCGCACAAGGAGCGCGCGGTGACGCTCGTGTCCGGTACGACGGCGGAAGCGCGCGAGGCGGGGGCGGTGAACACGCTGCGGCGGGAACCGGGAGGGTGGATGGGCCACGCGACCGACGGCCTTGGATTCGAGGCGTGGGCGCGCGACTCGAACGTGCAGGTCCGCGGCGCCCGCGTGCTCCTCGTCGGGGCGGGGGGAGCCGCGCGGTCGATCGCGCCGAGCCTGGCCAGGCTCATGCCTGCTTCCGTCCAGATCGTGAGCCGAACGGGTGCGCATGCGCACGACGTGGCGGCGCGATTGGAGGCGCTTTCGGGGCGCATGCCGGTGCGCGCGTCGGCGCTCGAAGACGAACCTCCCGCGAACCCATGGGATCTCCTGATCCGGCTCCTCTCCGCCGCCGATGTCGGACCTGCGGAAGCGCGCTGGTGGCGCGGTCTCGCCGACGGCGCCGCGGTCCTCGAGGGGAATTACGAGGGGCGCGCCGCCGGGGCGCGTGCGCTGGCCCAGGCGCGCGGACTCCGGTTCGAGGACGGACTGGGACTCCTGTTGCAGCAAGGAGTGCGCTCGTTCGAGTTCTGGCTGAGCGTCGAGGCGCCGGTCGAGGCGATGCGGCAAGCACTGGTGTCCCGCTAGCCGGGAGACGTGGGATGGGGTGGTGGTGGTGGGAGGACGCGATCGACGCGATCCTGGACCGTCGATGTCCGGGATGCGCGGGACGGATCGCGAGAGGGCGCGAGGTGTGTGACGCGTGCGAGGCGCTGATTCCGAGATCCGGAACCGTTCTCTGCCTCGCGTGCCTCCACGGCGACCCGCAGGCGGATCTCCCCGCGGGAGGGGCGTGCGCGAAGCACGGATCCTCGCGTCTCGCGATCGCGGGCCCGCACTACGAGCCCACGCTCGAGCGAATTCTCCACGCGTACAAGTACGAGGGGGCGCACCGCCTCGCTCCCTGGATGGCGGATCTCCTGCCAGAGCCGCCCGGGAAGGGAACGGCGGCATGGCGCGAGTACCTCCTCGTTCCGGTTCCGCTCCATCCCGCCCGGCGCACGAAGCGGGGATTCGACCAGGCCCTCCGCATGGCGGAGATCGCCTCCGGGCGGTGGGGGATTCCTCTGGGGCATCTCCTCGAGCGGGTCCGCGACCACGAGCCACAGGCGAGACTCGACGGGGCACGGCGGAGGATGAACGTCCGCGGCGCGTTTCGGGCCGTGACGCCGTCCCTCGCGAACGGGCGGCCCATCCTCCTGGTCGATGACGTCGTGACCACCGGGAGCACCCTCCTCGAGGCCGCCTCGGCACTCGAGGAGGCGGGAGCGTCCTGGATCCTCGCGCTCACCGCCGCGCACGGAGGCGCGGACGCGGACGGCGAGGGAGAGACCCGCCGCGCGAAGCCGAAATCATGACCCGGGGATGAGTTGCGGCGTTTCAGACCGTGTGCTAAGGTTGCGGGCTTGGCGTGGGTCGCGGGATGCGGCCGCGCTCAGGTTCCAAGCTCCGGCCCAGGAACGAGTTGCGGCCGGAGACATGCCTCGGGAGGTGATCATGGACAAGCTGCGTCTACTGGATGAAGCCTACCTGCCGCTCGTCACCAAGCCGAGCCGGTACACGGGAAGCTTCCTCCATGCCGCGCGAAAGGATCCGTCCCAGGCCCGCGTCCGACTCCTGCTCTGTTTTCCCGATCTCTACGAGATCGGGATGTCGTACCTCGGCCTGAAGATCCTCTATCACATCGTCAACAAGCGGCCCGACGGAGTCGCCGAGCTCTGCTTCACGCCCTGGGGCGACATGGAGCGGCTCATGCGATCGGAGGGCCTTCCGCTCTACTCGCTCGAGTCGCGCACGCCGGCCCGCGAGTTCGATCTCATCGGCTTCTCGATCCAGTACGAGCTCTCGTACACGAACGTGCTCACGATGATCGACCTGGCGCAGATCCCGCTTCGCACCCGGGACCGTCGCGAGGACGACCCCATCCTGATCGCGGGAGGTCTCTGCACGATCAACCCGGAGCCCCTGGCGCCGTTCCTCGACGGCTTCGTGATCGGGGACGGGGAGGAGGTCATCCAGGAGCTCTGCGACCTCATGGCGGAGCGGCGCGAGACCAAGATGCCGCGATCCGAGGCGCTCCGGCGCATGGGCGCGATCGAAGGCGTCTACGTGCCCGCGCTCTACGCGGAGGTCACGAACGGTTACGGATTCGTCGCGCGCGAGCCGCTCGCGGACGCGCCGGCCTCGAAGCCCCGGTTCCGATACGTCTCCTCGCTCCTGCCCGAGTACTACCCGGAGCGTCCCCTGATCTCGCCGACCGAGATCACGCACGACCGCCTTGGCGTCGAGGTGATGCGAGGCTGCACGCGCGGGTGCCGCTTCTGCCTCGCGGGCTACATGAACCGCCCGCTCCGGGAGAAGCGCGCGGATCAGGTCGTGAAGGAAGTGCAGTGCGGCATCGTCCACGCGGGTTGGGACGAGGTCTCGCTCCTCTCCCTCTCGACCACCGACTACAAGCAGCTCCCGGTCGTGCTCCACGAGCTGGACCGGTTCACGAACGATCTCGGCGTGTCGGTCTCGCTCCCTTCCACGCGCGTGGGCACGCTCGCGCCCTCGGTCGCCGACAAGATCGGACAGGGACGGAAGGGGAGCATCACGTTCGCTCCCGAGGCGGGAACGCAGCGGATGCGCGACGTGATCAACAAGGGGATCGACGAGGCGGAGCTCGAGTACTCCGTGAAGCTCGCGCGCGACCAGGGATGGGGCGGGATCAAGTTCTACTTCATGATCGGCCTCCCCACGGAGACCGAGGCCGACGTGGACGGGATCGCCGAGACCCTCCGGAAGTCCGCGGAGTGGGCGCGCGGCGGGAACAAGCGCATGCACTTCAACGTCGGAATCTCCCCGCACGTGCCGAAGCCGCACACCCCGTTCCAGTGGGAGGTGCAGGACGACATCGACACGCTCTGGCGGAAGATCGACCGCCTGAAGCTGGGCTTCCGCGGGATGAACAACGTCCGGCTCAAGTGGCGCGATCCCAAGACCGCGTTCCTCGAAGGCGTGTTCGCGCGCGGGGATGCGCGCACCGGGGACGCGCTCGAGACGGCGTGGCGCATGGGGGCGCGCTTCGACGGGTGGTCGGAGTGCTTCGACTTCGATCTCTGGATGCGCGCGTTCGAGGCGATCGGGATGAACCCGGCCGTCTACCTGAATCCGCGCGACCTGGACGAGCAGCTTCCGTGGGACCACATCCGCACCCCCGTCGTGAAGAAGTTCCTGATCGCGGAGCGGGCGAAGGCGTACGCCGCCGCGCTGACGCCGGATTGCCGCGACCACGCGTGCTACCGGTGCGGAGCGCCGTGCTTCACGCCCAAGGCGCGCGAGGGGCGGCAGGTCTCGCTCCAGCTCGCGCCGGGGCAGGGCGCGCCCCCGAAGTCACTCGACTTCGCCGTTCCGCCGGACGTCACCCGTGAGGACATCCGATCGCGGGTCGCGGAGCTCGAGGCCAAACCGATCGAGACGCTCCGGAGCCCGGCGGAGTCCGTTCCGACGCCGGCTCCGTCCCAGACTCCGGTGGAGCGCCAGGGTCCGACGAACGGCAACGGCACCGGAAACGGGAACGGCGCGCCGGCGCCGGCAGGCACCTATGGGCGCCGCCGCCGCGTGTGGCCCACGACGAACCGGGGCCCGCAGGCCACGCGCTACCGCGTGTCCTACGAGAAGGAGGGGCTCGCGCGCTTCACGTCGCACCTCGACCTCGTCCGCATCTTCGACCGGGCGATCCGCGTGGCCAAGGTCCCGATCGCCTTCACGCAGGGATTCAACCGGCACGCCAAGATCGCGTACGGCCCGCCGCTCTCGCTGGGCGCGACCAGCGCGGCCGAGTACTTCGACCTGGATCTCGCGCAGGCCTGTCCGTGGACGGGCGTGCTCGCGATGAACGACGTGCTCCCCGAGGGGATCCGCATCACGGACGGAAGGCCCTTCACGAAGTCCTCGGAGAGTCTCATGGCCGCGATCACGCGGGCCGATTACCACGTGGCGCTGACGCCGCATCTCGTCGATACGCTCGCGCGAGGTGAGAACCTGCACCGCGTGCGGCAGGAGCTCGAGACGAGCATCGCCTCGCTCCTCGGTGCGTCGGAGTGGATGGTGGCGAAGCAGAGCCACGGCCAGAAGGGAAAGCTCGTGAACGCCCGCCCGGCCGTGGCGTCCCTGACCATGGAGCCCGAAGGCGTGGGCGTGCGCCTCGCGTCCCGGCTCCAGGCGACCGGATATCTCAGGGCGGACCTCCTCTTCCGGAGCCTCCTGCCTTCGCTCGAGTTCGATCCGCGGCTTCTCCTCGTCCGTCGCGAAGCGCTGTGGGTGGAGCGTGGTGGAGCGCTCCGCACGCCGCTCGAGGCGCTCGAGGATTCGGCATTCTGGAAACCCGTTCCCGTGGACCCGTCCGAGACGGGCCCTTCGGATCCACCACTCGAGGTGAATGCGCCGAGAAATCATCATTAACGCATCCCCCAGCGAGACGCGGATCGCCATCCTCGAGGACAAGGAGCTCGTCGAGGTGATGGTCGAGCGTCCCGAGGCGGTGCGCCGCGTGGGGGACATCTACAAGGGACGGGTCAACGCGGTGCTGCCGGGCATGCAGGCGGCGTTCGTGGACCTGGGGCTCGAGAAGAGCGCGTTCCTCCATGCGTCCGACCTCATGCCGGACGACTCGGAGTTCGAGGACGAGGACGAGGAGGAGAACGGCGACGACCGCGGCCGGCGTGGCGGCGGCGGACGGGGCCGGCGCGAAGAGGCCGCCCCCCGTATCGAGGACGCGCTCAAGAAGGGCCAGGAGGTCCTGGTCCAGATCACGAAGGAGCCGATCGGGACGAAGGGGCCGCGGGTCACCACCCAGGTCTCGCTTCCGGGGCGGTTCCTCGTGTACATGCCGGCGCACGAGCACGTCGGCGTGTCGCGGAAGATCGAGGACCGGACGGAGCGGTCGCGTCTGAAGACGCTCCTCCGCGAGCTTCGCCCGAAGGGGGCGGGCGTGATCGTCCGCACCGTGGGCGCCGAGCAGGGACGGAAGGAGTTCCAGAGCGACATCCGGTATCTGGAGCAGCTCTGGGAGAAGATCGAGAAGCAGTCGGAGCGGTCCCGGGCCCCCGTGCTCCTCCATCAGGAGATGGAGTTCACGACCGGGCTGATCCGCGACATCTTCACCGAGGACGTCCAGCAGCTCGTCATCGATTCGAAGGAGGAGCATCGCGAGATCCTTCGCTACCTGAGCACGTACGCGCCGGAGCTGAAGACGCGGGTGAAGCACTACCGCGGCGAGGCGCCCGTCTTCGATCACTTCGGCATCGAGACCGAGATCGAGAAGGCGATGGAGCGGAAGGTCTGGCTGAAGAAGGGCGGCTACATCACGATCGACCAGACCGAAGCGCTCGTGGCGGTCGACGTGAACACGGGCCGATTCACGGGGAAGAAGAGCCAGGAGGAGACGATCCTCAAGACGAACCTCGAGGCCGCGGAGGAGATCGCGCGGCAGCTCCGGCTCCGGGACCTGGGCGGCATCATCGTCCTCGACTTCATCGACATGGAGGACGAGGGGAACCGGAAGCAGGTGATCGACACGCTCCGGAACCGGCTGAAGCGGGACCGGGCCCGAACGAAGGCGTTCGCGGTGAGCGAGCTGGGCCTGGTCGAGATGACCCGGCAGCGGCAGCGCCCGAGCCTCGCGAACTACTTCACGGAGAACTGCGCCGCGTGCGAGGGGACGGGTCGCGTGCTCTCCCTCTCGTCCGCGACGCTGAAGATCGAGCGCATGCTCCGCCGCGTGGGGCAGCGCTCGCGGGACAAGCAGCTCCTCCTCCGGGTGCATCCCGACGTGGCGGTGCACCTGGTCGAGCAGAACGCGGACCGGCTGGAAGCGGTCGAGCGGCAGTACCGGCTCCGGCTCGAGATCCGGGACGATCCGTCGCTCCGGCGCGACGAGATCCGCCTCTTCCGGGGGAAGACCTTCGAGGAGATCACCAAGCAGTTCGAGCACTAGACACGAACGAAAGGAACGAGCACCCATGAGCCCCACGCGCTACGCCATCATCGAAGCACAGGGCCTGCAGCTCAAGGTCGCCCCCGAGGAGGAGCACATCCTCCCGCACATGGGCGCCGAGGCCGGGCGGGAGCTGACGTTCGATCGGGTCCTCCTGATCGGCGGCGGGGAGGACGGCGTGAAGCTGGGCACTCCCGTCGTGGAAGGCGCCAGCGTCACGGCCCGGGTCCTCGGGACCGAGAAGGGCAAGAAGATCACGATCGGAGTGTTCAAGCGCCGGAAGAAGTATCGCCGGAAGATCGGATATCGCGACACCCTCACGAGGGTGAAGATCCTCGACATCGTCGGGTAACGGGAAGGAAGGAGCGAAGCAGGTCATGGCTCACAAAAAGGGAGTATCCAGCTCGAAGAACGGCCGCGATTCACAGAGCCAGCGGCTCGGCGTGAAGCGGTTCGGCGGGGAGTGGGTGAAGGCGGGCAACATCCTGGTCCGGCAGCGGGGCACGGCGGTCGCGCCGG
Source organism: Candidatus Eisenbacteria bacterium (assembly GCA_035712245.1). GTDB lineage: Bacteria > Eisenbacteria > RBG-16-71-46 > SZUA-252 > SZUA-252 > WS-9. The sequence continues at coordinate 10,380 of DASTBC010000162.1, read as the reverse complement.
GACTCCACGTGGGCCGGGGCAAGGACGATACGCTGTTCGCGCTGAAGGACGGCGTGGTGGTCTTCCGCCGCCGCGGCAAGAGCAAGATGTCGGTGTCGATCGACCCGACGCCGCGCGGAGCCGGGAACGGCGAGACCGCGGGCGCAGGCGCCGCGACGGAGGCGAGCCATGCCTAAGATCGGGGTCGTCGGAGCCGGCAACGTCGGAGCGTCCGCCGCGCTGTACGCCGCCGAGGCGGAGCTCGGGGACGTGGTCCTCGTCGACATCCTGGAAGGCGTCGCGAAGGGAAAGGCCCTCGACCTCCTCGAGGCCGGACCGGTGCGCGACTACGACTCGTACGTCGAGGGAAGCGGAGACCTCCGCGCCCTCGCGGGCTCGGATCTCGTGATCGTGACGGCGGGGCTTCCGCGGAAGCCCGGCATGACGCGGCTCGATCTCCTCAAGGCGAACGCGGACATCGTGCGCGGCGTGGCCGAGGCGATCCGGACCCACGCGCCGAACGCGATCGTGATCATGGTCACGAACCCGCTCGACGTGATGACGTATCTCACGTACCGCGTCACGGGATTCCCGCGCGAGCGCGTCATGGGGATGGCGGGCGTGCTCGACTCCGCGCGCTTCCGGACGTTTCTCGCCGAGGAGATCGGCGTCTCGGTCGAGGACGTGCAGGCGATGGTGCTCGGCGGGCACGGCGACACGATGGTGCCGCTCCTCCGGTACTCGACGGTCTCGGGGATCCCGGTCGAGACCTTCATCCGGAAGGAGCGCCTTGCCGAGATCGTCCAGCGCACGCGTGACGGCGGCGCCGAGATCGTGAAGCTCCTCCAGACGGGGAGCGCGTTCTACGCTCCGGCGTCGTCCGCGGTGCAGATGGCCGAGTCCATCCTGCGCGACAAGAAACGCCTCCTTCCCACCGCCGCCTACCTCGACGGCGAATACGGCCAGCGCGACCTCTACCTGGGCGTCCCGTGCATCCTGGGCTCGCGCGGCGTGGAGAAGATCGTCGAGCTGGAGCTGACGGCCGAGGATCAGGCAGCCCTGGCGAAGTCGGCCGAGGAGGTCCGGAAGGGCATCGCGGATCTATCGCTGGAACCCGCGACTCGGTAGAGGGGGTTCGAAGAGCGGCGTAGGATGGTCGGCTCGAGGTCGGTTGCAGGCGAAGCAGCCGACCTTCGCGGCATGACGCGGCGGCGGCCCACTGTCCCCGGGGACAGTCGTGACAGTCCATCTCGACAGCTGTCGTGTCTGGAAGCTCCTTCGCATGTTGCGGTTGCGGAGTCACCTGCTCGTGCTGGTGCTGGCCGCCATCGCGGGGTGCGGCACCGTCCGTGCCACGTCCGACGGCCCTCACGATTCCGGCACCAAGCTCCTCGACCTGGAGCTTACCCGCCGGCTCATGCACCTCGACAACGTCCAGGTGTTTCGCGTGGAGGAAGCTCCAGCGGAACGCTGCGACGCCGCCGAGACGGTGGGCACGGACGAGGTGCGCTGCCATCGGATCCTCGATTCCGGCTCGGCCCCCACGATCGGATGGGCCCGGATCATGACGTCCCTGATCGTGTGGAATTCCGAGTTTCGCGACGAGGGTCTGCGTGAATTCCGCGAACCGAGCCACGCGATCCGTTACCACTCGAGCTCAGGGCGGGCCGAGGTCCTCCTCTCCCTTCGCCATCAGTGGCTCGCGGTGGTCTCGGACGACCTTCCTCCCGCCATCGGGTCGTTCGGGAAGTCATACGAGCAGGTTCTCCTCTTACTGGCGGAGGTCATGCCCGAGGATCCGGAGCTTCGCGATCTGATCGGGCTCGAAGAGATCATGCGCATGGATGCCGTTCGGGCGGGGCTCCCGAGCGAGCCGCAGGCACTCTGGGCGGACTGCCCTCCGCCGCCCGTCGGACCGATGGATTACGACGATCCCCCCGTCACGGCCGAGGCGCCACCGCCCGACTACCCCGAGGGGGCGAAAGGGCTGGGTATCCAGGGGACGGTGGTGCTCCACGTGTTCGTGGAGGACGACGGCGTGCCCTGCTGGGTCAAGGTCGTGAGCGGGAATCGAATCCTCGCGGATGCGGCCGTCGAGGCCATGAGATCCTGGCGCTTTCATCCCGCGGAGAAGGGGGGGAATCGCGTCGGCGCCTGGATGAAGGTGCCCGTGGAGTTCACGATCCAGGAGCGCGACTTCAGGATTCCGAAGTGAGGCGCCACCTTACCGCTGGGTCGATCCTCTTTTTCGGGGCTCGGACGGCCTCGGCCGGTTCCGGCCCCTCCCAACGGACGCCGACGGCTGTCGGTACTACGACGGGGCGGTCTCGTTTCGCCGGGGCCGTTCCGTTCGTCCGGAGGAGCTCGTCCTGATCGGAGGATCGACGATGAGAAGTAGCCGCCGACCGAGTCCGCTCCGGGCCGGGGCGTTCTGCTGCCTGCTCCTCGCTTCGTTCGCCGCCTCCGCGTCCGCCGCGGGAGACGAGAACGGGTTCGCCCTGCGCTCGAAGCACCTCCGGTTCCAGTACTACGACAAGGTTCCCGATCCGATCGTGATCGACAGCACGACGTACGTCCCCGACACGGTCCGCATCGCGGCCATGTGGGACGGGCTCGCGCGCGCGCTCACGATGGCGCTCCAGATCCAGGGCCGGATCGAGCACGACAAGAGGCTGGACGCGCTCCTCTCGGCGAAGCCGGTTTCCTACACGTACCACCCGCGGGGCGGCATCCAGCCCGCGCCACCGGACGACATGGCTCCGGATTGGGGGCACAGCGCCGCGCTCCTCTCCGAGTTCACGAAGCTGGTCCCGGATTCGCCCGCGACGCTCTACGCGGTGCGGCTGGACGCGAAGTCGAAGGCAAGGGGCGTCGACACGACGGCCGTCTGGTACGAGGACCTTCGCCGCGAGCGTCTCGCGCACCAGCGCGTCGATCCCACGGTCTCGCTCGACTGGTGGCGCTTCGGCGACGCGGGAGACTTCGAGCGTCCCACGCTCTACGCGCTCCCCTTCGGACCCAAGGGAGAGATCTGGGTCATGAGCGGGCTCTTCTACTCGAACGCCGACGCGAAGCGCTGGGCGGAGCGGCTCCGGACGGACTACGGGCTCTCCGGTGCCATCGTTCCGGTGAAGGTCACCGGGGACGTGCTCCGGAGGGCGTTCCCGCCGATCTGACCCTGGCCGTCGCGCGGGTTGAATTCGCCTCGACCCGTTGGTAGGATGGCTCGTGCCCCGTCCGCAGCCGGTTCTCGCGGATCGCAAGGCTCCCGCGCGATCCATTCCCGGCGCCGTGGCGATCATCCCCGCGCGGCTCCAGTCCACCCGTCTCCCTGAAAAGCCCTTACAGGATCTCGGCGGCGCGCCGCTCATCGTCCGCGTCCTCGAGCAGGTCCGCATGTCGGCGGCGGTGCGAACCGTCTACGTGGCGACGGACAGCAAGCTCATCTCCGACGCCGTGACCGAGGCGGGGGGCGAGGTCATCCTCACGAGTCCGGCGCATCCCACCGGGCTCGACCGGGTCGCCGAGGCCACGCGGCTCCTCCGGGAAGACGCCGAGCAGGACCCCGAGGCCGTGATCCTGAACGTGCAGGGTGACGAGCCCTTCGTGAGCAAGACGGGTCTCGATCACCTGATGCGGCTCTTCGAGAAGCCCGAGGTCCGGATGGCGACGCTCGCCGCGCCCTTCGACAGCCTGTCGGAGGTCGTGGACCCGAACCGGGTGAAGGTGCTCCTGGATCGAAACGGAAGGGCGATCTACTTCTCGCGCGCTCCGATCCCGTCCGGCTACGGTCCGGACGCGGAGCCGCTCCACCACGTCGGCGTCTACGGATACCGCCGCCAGGTGCTCCTGGATCTCGCCGCGCTCGGCCCCGCGCCGATCGAGCGGGCGGAGCGCCTGGAGCAGCTCCGCGCGCTCTGGAACGGCATTCCGATTCACGTCGCCGTCGGCGACTATTTCTCGATCGGCATCGACACGCCCGAGGATCTGCGTCGGGCCCGCACCTACTGGGGGGAAGGGAGGTCCACGACATGACCAAGTTCGTGTTCGTCACCGGCGGGGTGGTCTCGTCGCTCGGCAAAGGGATCGCGGCGTCCGCCATCGGCTCGCTCCTCAAGTCGCGCGGCCTCTCGGTGACGCTGCAGAAGTTCGATCCCTATCTGAACGTCGACCCGGGAACGATGAGCCCGTACCAGCACGGCGAGGTGTACGTCACCGACGACGGCGCCGAGACCGATCTCGACGTCGGGCACTACGAGCGCTTCCTCGGGGTCTCGATGGGGCGCGAGAACAACGTGACCGCGGGACAGGTCTACGACGCGATCATCCAGAAGGAGCGGCGCGGCGACTACCTGGGCCGAACCGTGCAGGTGATCCCGCACGTCACGGACGAGATCAAGGCGCGCATGCTGGCCGTCACGCGCGGGAAGAAGCCCGTGGACGTGGCGATCGTCGAGATCGGCGGCACCGTCGGCGACATCGAGAGCCTCCCGTTCCTCGAGGCGATCCGGCAGCTCCGGCTCGAGCTCTCGACGGTGAACACGCTCTTCATCCACGTGACGCTGGTGCCGCACCTGGGGGCCGCCAAGGAGATCAAGACCAAGCCGACGCAGCACTCCGTGAAGGAGCTCCGCGCGATCGGGATCCAGCCCGACATCCTGCTCTGCCGCTCCGAGGTGCCGCTGCCGCAGGAGGTGAAGGAGAAGATCGGGCTCTTCTGCAACGTGCCGACCCAGTCGGTGATCGAGGCGATCGACGTGGCCTCGATCTACGAGGTCCCGCTCATGTTCCACCGCGGCGGCCTGGACGACCTGATCGTCTCGATGCTGCGGCTCGACGCGGGGCCGCCCGACCTCCGGGTCTGGCGCGAGTTCCAGGATCGCGTGAAGGCGTCGCGCGAGGCGGTCACGATCTCGGTCGTGGGGAAGTACACGCACCTTCGCGACGCGTACAAGAGCATCCAGGAGGCGATCACGCACGGCGGGGCCGCGAACGGCGTGGGCGTGAAGATCGACTGGGTGGACTCCGAGCGGGTCGAGATGGACGGTCCCGAGGCGCTCCTCGGCTCCTCCCACGGCGTCCTGATCCCCGGCGGGTTCGGGGACCGCGGCACCGAGGGAATGGTCCAGGCGGCCCGCTACGCGCGCGAGCGGGACGTGCCCTTCTTCGGCATCTGCCTCGGCATGCAGTGCGCCGTGATCGAGTTCGCGCGGGACGTCGCCGGGCTCGACGGCGCGGACTCCTCGGAGTTCGATCCCCAGACGCCGCATCCGGTGATCGCGCTCCTCGAGTCGCAGCACGGAGTGACGAAGAAGGGGGGCACGATGCGCCTCGGCGCGTACACGGCCGCGATCGAGCCGGGGAGCCGGGCGGCCTCGGCCTACCAGAAGTCCGAGGTGAGCGAGCGGCATCGGCATCGCTTCGAGTTCAACAACGACTACCGGGAGCGGCTCGAGTCGAAGGGGCTCCGGGTGACCGGCCTCTACCAGGACCTCTCGCTCGTCGAGATCGTGGAGCTCAAGGACCATCCGTGGTTCGTCGGCGTGCAGTTCCATCCCGAGCTCAAGTCGCGGCCCGACCAGCCCCATCCTCTCTTCCGCGGCTTCATCGCCGCCGCGAACGAGGAGCGGCTCCGGCGGTCTTCCACGTCCGGCGCCTCGCCGGCGACCGGCGCCGCGCCGGGATCGGCGAGCGGGTCCGCCGCTTCCAGCAAGACCGCGCGCGGATGAGCGGAATGGGTCCACGCCTCGAGTACGCGCCGTTCGCGGTGGGCACGGCCCGCCTCACGCCGGACCGTCTCGCGCTCATCGCGGGACCGTGCGTTCTCGAGGACGAAGGGATGGGAGAGGAGATCGCGCGGGAGGTTTCGCGCATCGCCTCGGGTCTCGGCCTTCCGTACGTGTTCAAGGCTTCGTACTCGAAGTCGAACCGCTCCTCGCGCGAGAGCTATCGCGGGCCCGGGCTCGAGGCGGGGCTGCGCTCGCTCGCCCGCATCCGGGAGCGCGCCGGCGTTCCCGTGACGAGCGACGTGCACGAGACCGGCGAGGTGGATCGAGCCGGCCTGGTCCTGGACCTGATCCAGATCCCGGCGTTTCTCTGCCGCCAGACGCCGCTCATCGAAGCCGCGGCCGCGACGGGGAAGCCGGTGCATCTGAAGAAGGGGCAGTTCCTGGATCCGGGCTCGATGAAGCACGCGGTCGAGAAGGCACGCGCCGCGGGCGCGCCCGGCGTCATCGTCACGGAGCGCGGAACGACCTTCGGGTACGGAGACCTCGTCGTCGACTGCCGTTCGTTCGGGATCATGGGCGGGCTCGGGTGTCCCGTCTTCTTCGACGCCACGCACTCGGTCCAGCGGCCGGGCGGGAAGGAGACGGCAGGGCAGCGCGAGTTCCTCCCCCTCCTCGCGCGAGCCGCCGTGGCGGCCGGAGCGAGCGGGCTCTTCCTGGAAGTCCACCCGGACCCGCCGCGCGCCCGGTCGGATCGCGAGTCGCAGTGGCCGCTCCGGGATCTGGAGCCGTTGCTTCGAAGTCTCATGAAGATCCACCAATCACTTGCCGATACGTCGGTTGTGGAGGTAAGGCGCGCATGACCCGAAGCTCGGTTCGCTCCGGAAGCGAGAAGGAGGGACCGCTCCGCGGCACCTCCGAGATCGTGGCCTGGGCCCGCGAGGTCGTGGACGCCGAGGAGCGCGCGATACACGGACTCAAGTCGCTCATCGACGCGCCGTTCGAGGGCGCGGTTCAGGCGCTCTCGAAGGTCCGGGGGCAGATCCTCACGCTGGGCGTGGGGAAGTCCGGGCTCGTGGCGAAGAAGATCGCCGCCACGCTCACGAGCACGGGAACGCCGGCCACGTTCGTCCACCCCGTGGACGCGGTGCACGGCGACCTCGGGATCGTGTCCCGGGACGACGCGGCGCTCCTCCTCTCGAAGAGCGGCGAGACGGAGGAGCTCTCGCAGCTCGTCCCGGCCTTCCGCCGCCGCGGCATCGTCATCGTCACCATGACGTGCAACCCGGACTCCTCGCTGGCGCGCGCCTCGGACTACACCCTCGACCTCGGCCGTCCGGAGGAGGCCTGCGGCGAGGACCTGGTGCCGACCTCGACGACGACGGCGGCGCTCGTCCTCGGCGACGCCCTCGCGGTCGTGCTCATGCGTCTCAAGGGGTTCACGCGCGAGGACTTCGTCTTCCTCCATCCGGGCGGGGTCGTCGGACAGGCGGCGATGCTCCGGGTGTCGGACCGGATGCGACGGGGTGACGCGCTCCCGAGGGTCGAGGAGGCCGCGACGCTCCACGACGCGCTCCTCGAGATCCTCCACAAGAGGATCGGGATGACCACGGTGGTGGACCGGGACGGCGTGCTCCGGGGCGTGCTCACGGACGGGGACCTGAAGCGCATCCTCCTGCGCGGGACCGTGGACATGGCGCAGCCCGTGGCGAACGTGATGACCCGATCTCCGAAGACGGTCGAGCCGGACGCATGGATCGCCCAGGCGGTCCGCCGGATGGAGGAGAATCCGGGGGGCGCGATCACCTCCCTGGTGGTTCCCGACGACGCGGGGCGTCCCCAGGGAGTGCTCCACCTGCACGACTGCCTCGACCTTCGGACGCGGTAATTCCATGCGGCTTCACCGGTTTGACCCGAAGCGGGCGGGCGTGCTAGTGTTCGCCTTCCTCGCGGTCGCGCTCTCCGGATGCCAGGGGCGTACCACGTCCACGCCCCGAGGGGAGGAGATCCGGATCCCCGACCAGGAGGCCCGGGACTTCACCCTGACGGAGAGCTCCGAGGGGAAGAAGAACTGGACCCTGTGGGCCTCCTACGCGGCCATGTACAACGACAAGAGCCTCGTCGACGCCCAGACGGTCCGGATCGAGTTCTTCGACGCCGAAGGAGCGAAGAACTCGACGCTGGTTGCCGATCAAGGACTCGTCCACCAGAGGACGAACGACCTCGAGGCCCGCGGGAACGTGCGCATCGTCACGACCAGCGGGGTGGTCCTCGAGACGGATTCGCTCCGCTGGCGGAACGCTCGTCGTAAGATCGTCTCGGACGCCTTCGTGAAGGTCACGCGCGGGGGGGATGTCGTGACGGGGTATGGATTCGAGAGCGATCCGAGCCTCGATCACTTCCATCTCGCCCGCGAGGTGCGCGCCGAGGTGCGGGACGAGGGCGGCGAGGTGGACAAGGAGGTCGGCGGGCCTTGAGCGGCCTCGTGGCGTCCGACCTCGAGCGGTACTATGGTCATTGGAAGGTCGTCGACAAGGTCACCGTCGACGTCCAGCGGGGCCAGGTGGTCGGCCTCCTCGGTCCGAACGGGGCGGGGAAGACCACGACGTTCTACCTGATCGTCGGGCTCCTGCGGGTGGACGGGGGCCGGATCGAGGTCGACGGGAAGGACATCACGCGACTGCCGATGCACGAGCGGGCGCGGATGGGGATCGGATACCTCGCGCAGGAGCCGAGCATCTTCCGGCGGCTCACGGTTCGGGAGAACATCCTCTCCGTGCTGGAGACGCTGAAGCTCTCCTCGAAGGAGCGCGCGGAGCGGCTGGGGCAGCTTCTCGAGGAGCTGAACATCGCGCACCTCGCGAACCGGAAGGGATACAACCTGTCCGGCGGCGAGCGGCGCCGGGTCGAGATCACGAGGGCGCTCGTCACGCGTCCGGGGTTCCTGCTCCTGGACGAGCCGTTCGTGGGAATCGATCCGATCGCGGTGGCCGAGATCCAGGACATCGTGACTCGACTCAAAGAAAAGGGACTGGGCATCCTGATCACCGATCACAACGTGCGGGAGACGCTGAGCACCACCGACCGGGCGTACATCATGTTCGAGGGCAAGATCCTGCTCCAAGGGACGAGCCGGGAGCTCGCGCAGGATCCGGTCGCGCGCCAGATCTATCTCGGCGAGCGATTCCGACTGGACTGAGGGCGACACCATGGAAATGAAACATGGCCTGAGCATGCAGCAGAAGCCGACGCTGATCATGACGCAGCGTCTGCAGCAGGCCTTGAAGCTCCTCCAGATGCCCACGCTCGAGCTGCAGCAGGCGCTCAAGGCGGAGCTGGAGCGCAATCCCCTCCTCGAGGAGGTCGACGAGGTCGAGGAGGTGCAGGAGATCGAGGACGTCAAGAAGGAGTCCGGCCAGGACGACGCGGAGCCGGTCGAGACCGCGACCCCCGACAAGGACCAGGAAGTCGACTGGAACGAGCTCTGGCCCGACACCTTCGAGGGACCCTCCACCCCGCGAACGGACGATCCCGACGCCGAATTCTACGAGCGCGTTCCGGTGACGCGGCGGAGCCTCGGCGACCATCTCCTCGAGCAGCTCCGGCTCCTCTCTCTGGGTGAGGAGGCTCTCGAGATCGGTGAGTACCTGATCGGCTCGATCGACGAGAACGGCTATCTGCAGTCCACGGTCGAGGAGGTCGCCGAGACGTTCGCGGTTCCTCCGGAGAAGGTCGAGGACGTGCTCTCGGAGATCCAGAAGTTCGAGCCCGCCGGCGTGGGCGCGCGGAATCTCCAAGAGTGCCTCTGGATCCAGCTCTGCCAGCGGAAGCTGGAAGGGACGCTGGCGGGCCGCATCGTCCAGGAGCAGTTCGACAACCTGCTCTCGAAGCGCTTCGGCGAGATCGGGCGGACGCTCAAGTGCTCGATCGAGGACGTGCAGGCGGCGGGCGACCTGATCGCGACGATGGATCCGCGTCCGGGACAGGAGATCGCCGCGGAAGAGACCAAGTACGTCACACCGGACCTGGTCGTCGAGCGCGTGGCGGACGATTTCGTCGTCTCGCTCAACGACCGGAACGTGCCGCGGCTCCGGATCAGCGCGGCCTACCAGCAGATGCTCCGGAACAAGTCCGCCGGGCAGGACGAGACGCGGAAGTTCATCTCCGACAAGCTCAACTCCGCGAAGTGGCTCATCCAGACGATCGAGCAGCGGCGGAAGACCATGATCAAGGTCATGCGCCGCATCGTCGAGGAGCAGCGGGAGTTCTTCGAGCGCGGCGTGGAGGGGCTGAAGCCGCTCACGCTCCAGCAGATCGCGAACCAGATCGGCATGCACGAGTCCACGGTGAGTCGCGTCACCACGAACAAGTACGTCCAGACGCCGCGGGGCGTCTTCGAGCTGAAGTACTTCTTCTCGAGCGGGCTCGCGACGGATGATGGGGACGACGTCTCCGCCAAGGTCGCGAAGGACAAGATCCTGACGCTCATCAACAACGAGGACAAGCGCGATCCCCTGAGCGACCAGCGCATCGCCGAGATCCTGCACGAGCAGGGGCTTCGCATCGCGCGCCGCACCGTGGCCAAGTACCGGGAGGCGCTCCGCCTCCTGCCGGCCCGCGCCCGGCGACGCTACGCCTAGAGTTCGACTCCGGGACCACGAACGGGAGGGGCATT
>DASTBC010000161.1 GCA_035712245.1 Candidatus Eisenbacteria bacterium | reverse complement strand
GTCTCGTCGCTCACGCGGAGCGGCGCGGCGAGCGCGTACTCGCCGGGTCGCGACGCGAGCCACCCGAGTCCCGCCACGTCGAACTCGGCCCGGCTGAGGAGCCTCGTCTCGGCTCCAAGCACGCGGAAGAGCCGCTCGATGGGCGTGTCCGCGTCGTCGAGGTCCACCTGTCCTGGGCCCGAGCGGGCCCAGAGCCGGATCGAGGGATCCTGGCGCACCGAGACGCCGGCGTACGCCTCCTCGCCGCCGCAGACCGCGCGGAGTCCCGAGGCGGAGACCTCGAGCATGCGGGCGAGATCGAGCGTCGCGGCCGCCTCGGAGCCCACGCGGTGGAGATCGCGCAGGCGCGCCTGCTGCGCGTTGCTCCGCGCCTGGCCGCTCTCCAGGCTCTCGGCCATGTGGTTGAACGCCATGCCCAGCGCGCCCAGCTCGTTCTCCGCGTCGGCGATCTTGACGCGGGTGTTCAGGTGGCCCTTCGAGATCTCCTCGACGGCGGCGAGCAGGTCCTCGATGGGCCGCGTCACCCAGCGCGAGACGAAGTTGCTCGCGAGGACGCTCGCCACGAGCCCGAGGAGAAACACGCCGATCGACACGTACCAGAGGAGCCTCGCTTCCGCCGCGAGAGAAGCGACGCTCATCTCGACGGCCACGAGTCCGACCGACGAGCCGCCGGTCCCCCGGATCGGGGCGACGGCGACGACGCGCGCGCGATCCGGATCGTTGAGGTCGAGCACGCGCGCGACGGTCCCCTGCATGGCCTCCTGGATGAGGGCGCGCGGAATGCCTGGAGGCGGTGGCGATCCGATGGGAAGACGGCCCGCCCGTCCCGGTCCCGACTTCGGCATCGGCCCGGTGCCGCCGAGGTCGACGATCAGTCCCCACGATCCGAGATTGCCGACCGGCGCGAGCGTGAAGAGGTGATAGATCGACGGATTGGCGCGGCGAAGCGCGCCGAGGTCCGTGACGAGGTTTCGGAACGAGCTCGAGTTCATGTCCGACGGGGACCGGATGGCGCTGTGATCCTCCACGGCGATCAGCGACGCGGCGGTCTCGGCGGCGGTGGTGGCGGAGGCGAGGATCTGCCGGCGGAGGGCGGCCTGTCCGTTCTGGTAGAGAAGCGCGGTGGCGATGACGAGGAAGGCGCTCCCCACGATGAGGAAGCGGATCTGCAGCTCGGTTTTGAGGCTTCGTGGCGCCCTGCGACCGGCCATGAAATCTGCTCCAAACTTCGAGTGACGTCAGGGTTTGCGCCGGGCGCGGGTGCCTCCCTTCGAATCCTCGAGGACGTAGCCGCGCGCCAGGATCTGGTCCCTCAATTCATCGGCTCGGGACCACGCCTTCTGCAGCCGAGCCTCATCCCGTTGGCGCACAAGGGCTTGCACCTCATCCGGGACCTCGGCTTCGGCCGTTCGGGAGCCCCAGAAGAGACCGATCGTCTCGCCATGGCGCCGGAGCGTCCGTCCCGCCTCGACGATGGCGGCGCGCGCGGAGGAGGATCCTTCGGCCGAGTCGGCCGCGCGGTTCAGCGCCTTCGCCATCTCGAACAGGTGTCCCTGCGCCTTCGCCGTGTTGAAGTCGTCCTCGATCGACTCCTCGAACTCTCGTCCGAGGGACGCCATCTCGCCCGAGAGCGGCGATTCCCCGGAGGCGCCGTCCGGGCGCCCGCCATCGGAGCGCGCACCGTCCTGCGGCGCACCGTCGGCGAGCGACTCGGACTTCGCGAGCGCCTCGCGCAGCCGGTCGTACGCGATCCCGGCCTCGCGGAGACGGTCCTCGTTCCACTCGATGGGGCTCCGGTAGTGCGTCGACTGGAGGTAGAAGCGGATCACCTCCGGGTCGACGCGCTTCGCGACGTCCTCGATCAGGAAGAAGTGCTTCGTCGACTTCGACATTTTCTCGCCACCCAGGTTCACGAGCCCGTTCTCGCACCAGTGCATCGCGAAGGGCACGCCGTTCGCGGCCTCGGACTGCGCGATCTCGTTCTCGTGGTGCGGAAAGATCAGGTCCTGTCCTCCGCCGTGGAAGTCGAAGGTGTTCCCCAGGTACTTCATGGCCATGGCCGAGCACTCGATGTGCCATCCCGGACGCCCCGGACCCCACGGGCTCGGCCACGAAGGCTCGCCTGGCTTCGCGCCCTTCCAGAGCGTGAAGTCGAGCGGATCGCGCTTCGACTCGCCCAGCTCGATCCGGAAGCCGGAACGCAGATCGTCCACGTTCCGCCCCGAGAGCGACCCGTACTTCGGATAGCTCCGCACGTCGAAGTAGACGTCGCCTCCGGCCGGGTAGGCGTGCTTGCGGTCGATCAGGCGCTTGATCATCGTGTGGATCTCGGGGATGTGCTCGGTCGCGCGCGGGTAGTGGCTTGCGGGCTTCACGTTGAGGAGCTTCGCATACGCGAGGAACGCGTCGATGTTGCGCTGCGCGACCTCCTCCCAGGGGATTCCTTCCTGGTTCCCGCGTTCGATGATCCGGTCGTCGATGTCGGTGAAGTTGGTGACGTAGGTGACCTCGTATCCCTTCCACTCGAGGATCCGCCGGATCGCGTCGCCCGCGACCGCGTAGCGCATGTGTCCCACGTGCGGCGGCCCCTGCACGGTCATGCCGCACACGTACATCCCCACCCGGCCCGGCTGGACCGGCTGGAACGGCACCTTCGCCCGCCGGCGCATGTCGTACGCGCGGAGGCTCACCGCGAATCCCCGAACGGGTTGGCCGCGCTCGAGGCCGTGGACGCGGACGGAGCCGCGGTCGCCTGGAGCGGCGCGGTCGGATCGAGCGCCGGGACGGCCGGGGCCGGGGGCTCCGCGCCCGCCGCGAGCCAGATCCCTTCCTCCCGGAGCCGATGGACCACGCGGCGCCGGAGCGCGCGGGACACGACGAGCCGCTGTTCGGGGATCGTCTTCGCCTGCAGCAGGAGCGTGTAGTAGCCGGGAGCGACGTCCTCGATCCCGAGGAGCCTCGGCCCGTCGAGCAGGAGCGGGCGGATCACCGGGTCCTGCTGGAACTCGGGAAGCAGCGCCTCGACGATCCCGATCACACGGTCGGGATCCTCGGTCACGCTCACGGGCACGCGCACCATCGGCGTGGACCAGCTCTTCGTGAGGTTCGTGACCACCTTGATCTCGCCGTTCGGGACGAAGTGGATGAACCCTTCCCCGTCGCGGAGCTCCGTGTGACGGAGCGAGAGCATCTCCACCGTTCCCGAGACGCCCGCCGCCCGGATCACGTCCCCGACGTCGAACTGGTTCTCGTGAATGATGAAGAATCCCGCGACCCAGTCGCGCACGAGACTCTGCGCGCCGAGTCCGGCCGCCACGCCGAAGCCCCCGGCCGCGGCGAGCGCGGGCGTGATGTCGAGCCCCGCGGCACGAGCGACCATCAGACCGCCGATCACGAGGATGACACCCCGGGTCACGCCCCGCAGCACGGCCCCGATGGTGGCGGCTCTCTTCTCGCGGGCTCCGGAATGCGCCCGCGACTCGTTCCGGATCGCCGTCTCGACCTTTCGGATGAGGATCGAGGCGATCCGGAGCATGAGGAGGGTGGCCAGGACGATGAGGCCGAGACGGAGGAGCGTCGTCACGGTGAAGGTCTCGGGCGGGAGCATCAGCGCGCGGCCCTCACCGGCGAGGATTCCACGATCGCGCGGATCAGATCCGGATAGCTCATGCCCGCGGCTCCGGCGGCCTTGGGCACGAGCGAGAGCTCGGTCAGGCCCGGCACCGTGTTCACCTCGAGGCACTGGGGCACCCCGTCCGCGCCGAGCCGGAAATCGACGCGCGCGACGCCCTTCGTGCGGAGCGCGCGGCACGCGCGCAAGGAGAGCGCGAAGAGCGTCTCGCTCATCTCGGGCGGGAGCGCCGCGGGCACCTCGTACCGGCTCGCCCCCGACGTGTACTTGTGCTCGTAGTCGTACCAGCCCTCGTGCGGGATGATCTCGACGACCGGGAGCGCGCGCTGGTCGATCACGCCCACCGTCAGCTCGCGACCTTCGACGAAGCGCTCGACGAGAACGTAGCGTCCGTAGCGGCGCGCCTCCTCGATTCCGGCCCTGAGCTCCGCGGCGTTCCGCGCCACCGAGATCCCGACGCTCGATCCCTCCTCGTTCGGCTTCACGATCACGGGATAGCCGCCGATCGAGCTCAGCTCCGCCGCCGTGAGGTCCGGATTCCACGGCGCGGTCGGCTCCTCGGGCGCCCAGCGCTCCACCCACTCGGGCGTCGGGATCCCCTCGACCTTGAAGATGCGCTTCGACATCACCTTGTCCATCGCGAGCGCGGAAGAAAGGACGCCCGACCCCGTGTAGGGAATGCCGGCGAGGTCGAGAAGCGCCTGCAGCGTGCCGTTCTCGCCGGCGCCGCCGTGGAGCGCGATGAAGACGAGGTCCGCGGTGCGCGGAATCGAGCGGACGTACACGTCGAGGCTCTCGCCCGAGGAAGACGTCGCGAGCGACTGCCCCGAATGGAGCGGCGCGGGGCCTCCGGTGCCGAGCTTCATCGCGTGATCGGCGTCCTTCAGGAACCGGCCCGTGCCGGTGTCGAGGAGCGCGACCTCGTGGCCGAGGGTCTCGAGCGCGCGCGCCACCCCGGCCCCGGTCCGGAGCGAGACCTCCCGCTCGGACGTGTTCCCACCCAAGAGCACGACGATCTTCATGAGCCTCCCGCCTTCACGAGCCTCCCGCCTCCACGAGCGCGACCGCGTGGGCCGCGATCCCCTCCTCGCGGCCGAGGGCCCCGAGTCCTTCGTTCGTCGTCGCCTTGACCGAGACCCGCTCCGGCTCGATCCGGAGCGCGCGGCCGAGCGCGTCCCTCATCTTCGCGACGTGCGGCCGGATGCGCGGCGCTTCCGCGATCAGCGTCGCGTCCACGTTCACGATGCGGTCTCCGCGCGCGTCGAGCATCTCGCGGATCCTCTCGAGCAGAAGGAGGCTCGACGCCCCTCGCCACCTCGCATCGCGATTCGGAAAGTGCTCGCCGAGATCTCCGAGCCCGACGGCGCCGAGGAGCGCGTCCCCGATCGCGTGCGCGAGCACGTCCCCGTCGGAGTGCGCGCTGGGGCCGCGGTCGTGCGCGATCGCGACGCCGCCCAGCGTGAGCGGAAGACCGCGCGCGAGACGGTGCGCGTCGTACCCGACACCGACGCGAAGCCTCGTCCCGGGAGGAGCGATGTCCTTCGTCATGCGTGATCCAGGCTCCGGACCAGGGCTTCGAAGAGCGTCACGTCGGAAGGCTCGGTGAGCTTGAGGTTCGTCGGGTCCCCGGGCACCGCGGTCACGACGCCGGTTCCGGTCTCCTCCACGAGGGCCGCGTCGTCGGTGGCCTCGAATCCGGCCGCCTCGGCCGCGGCGATCGCGCGGAGCATGATATCACGCGTGAAGATCTGAGGCGTCTGGGCCCCCGCGAGTCCTTCGCGCGGCACCGTGCGGGTGACGCGGTCCCCCTCCACCTCCTTGATCGTGTCGCGAATCGGGAGCACCGGGATGGCCGCGCCGCTACGGCGCGCCGCGTCGAGCACCCGGGTGACGAGGTCGCGCTGGACGAGCGCCCGCGCCACGTCGTGGACCGCGATGAAGGGAAGGTCCCGCGTGAGGGCGCGGAGGGCGGCCGCGACCGAACGCTGGCGCGTGGCGCCGCCCGGGATCACGGACACACGAACACCACGCTCGCGGGCGACGGTCTCGAGGATGGCCCGGGCACGGGACGCGAGCTCCCCGGATCCGGCGGGAACCGCCGCGACGATCTCCCCCACGGCCGGATGCGCGACGAACGTGGACACGACTCGCCCCAGGAGCGTCCGCCCGTCGATCTCGAGCAGCAGCTTGGGCCGTCCGCCCATCCGGACGCCTTCGCCGGCGCCCGCGAGGACGACGGCGAGCTCCTCGCGCGCGGGCTCGGGTGCGTCCCGGTTCACGCGCGGATCAGGCTCCCGGCGAACCCATCACGCGCTCGATCGCCTCGAGCAGCGTGGCCGCGGCGATCACGCCGCGATCCCCTTCGGGAGCCGAGCGCTTCGGAACGACGGCGGCGCGGAATCCGAGGCGTCGCGCCTCGGCGAGCCTTCGCTCGAGCTGGGGCACGGGGCGCAGCTCTCCGCCGAGCCCGATCTCTCCGACGGCGACGAGGTCCGGACGGAGCGGCCGGTCGCGGAAGCTCGACGCGAGCGCGAGCGCCAGGCCGAGGTCGGCCGCGGGCTCCTCGAGCCGGATCCCGCCCGCGACGTTCACGAACACGTCCGCGCCCGCGAGCGAGAGCCCCGCGCGCTTCTCGAGCACGGCGCCCACGACCGAGAGCCGGCGCGGGTCGATCCCCTGCGCGACGCGCTGCGGATTGGCGAAGTGCGTGGGCGCGACCAGGGCCTGCACCTCCACGAGGAGCGGACGCGAGCCCTCGATCGCCGCCACCACCGCGGATCCCGGAACCGACTCGCCGCGGTCTTGAAGGAGCCGCTCCGAGGGATTCTCCACCTGCGCCAGTCCGTCGCCGCGCATCTCGAAGACTCCGATCTCGTGCGTGGAGCCGAAGCGGTTCTTCGCCGCGCTCAGGATCCGGTACTCGTGGTGGCGCTCTCCTTCCAGGTAGAGCACCGCGTCCACCATGTGCTCGAGCGTGCGCGGGCCGGCGACGGATCCGTCCTTCGTGACGTGGCCGATCAGGAGCACCGGGAGCCCGCGATCCTTGGCGAGGCGCAGGAGGAAGAGCCCGCACTCGCGCACCTGGGACACGCTCCCGGGCGCCGCGTCGATGCCGCCGAGGAGCAGGGTCTGGATGGAGTCGACGACGAGGAGCGACGGCTGGAGCTTCTCGACCTCGGCGGCGATCGCCTCGAGGTCGACCTCGGAGTGGATCCAGAGTCGCTGCGACGCGTCCCGGAGCGCGATCCGCTCCGCGCGCATCCGCGCCTGGCGCGGCGATTCCTCGCCGGTGACGTAGAGGACGGTGCGGCCTTCCCGCGCGAGCGCCGCCGCGAGCTGGAGCGCGAGGGTGGACTTCCCGATCCCCGGATCGCCTCCGATGAGGACGAGCGACCCCGGGACGAGCCCGCCTCCGAGCACGCGGTCCAGCTCGCCGATCCCGGAGGGCCAGCGGTCCTCCGCCCCCGTCTCGATCTGCTCGATCAAGACCGGCGCGGCCATCGCTCCGCCGGCCGTGCCCGCGTACCCGCCGCGCGAGCCCGCGCGCGCGCTCCGTCCGCCCGACACTTCGCGCCTGGCGCCCGGCCCCTCGCGCGCGCTGTTCCACGCGCCGCAGTGCGGGCACTTGCCGAACCACTTCGGACTCTCGTTGCCGCAGTCCGCGCACAGGAAGATCGTCCGCTCCTCGCGCGCGGCGCGGGAGGGCTGCTTTCGTGGCATCCGGTTCCTCAGAAGACGCTGAGGTTGATGTACTTCTTCGGATTCTTCTGGATGTCCTTCACGAGCTGGTTCGTGTTCCGGAGCGTTTCCTTGAGCTCGACGTAGAGCGTGGAATCGGCGATCGCCTTCCCGAGCGCTCCCTCTCCCTTGTCGAGCCGCGTGACCACGCGGTCCAGCGCGACCGCGGTCGAGGAGAGCTGGTCGGAGAGGTGCCCGAGCTTCCGCGAGGCGTCCCCGAAGTCCTTGATCGAGGACGAGACCTGGCCCGAGTTGCTGGACGCGATCGTGCGGAGCTCCTTCGCGGCGACCTTGAAGTCCACGATCGCCTCGCGCAGATCCGCGCGGTTCTGATCCAGCGTGTGGCTGAGCCCCTCGGTCGCCTTCTCGAAGTTCCGCGACGCGCGCTCCACGGTCGCCGGGTCGATCGCGTCGAGCATGAGGTTGAGCCGCGACGAGAGCTCCGTCGTCTCGACCAGGAGATCTCCGGCTCCCGAGATCACCTCCGGAACGCCCGACTGGAAGCGTCCCGGGATCGTCTTCGATCGGTCGAAGCGCCCAGGCGCCGAGCCCGGCTCGAGCGCGAGGAACTTCTCTCCCATGAACCCGATGTTCGCGACGCGGAGCTGCGCGTCCGGATGGAGCGCGACCGACTTGTCGACCTCGAACTCCACGCGCACGGCCTGGTCCTCGAGGGTGATCTTCGTGACCGCGCCCTTCCGGACGCCGCGCACGGAGACGGGGTCGCCTTCCGCGAGGTTCCCGACCTCCTCGAACCGGGCCGTATAGTACGTCTTCTTCTTCCCCACCCGGTACTCCTTCAGCCAGGCGATCCCGACGAAGAGGAGCACGAGCGCGAGGAGGCCCGCGATTCCGACCTGGGTGGCGGCGCGGCGTGACGTTCGATTCATCCCTGACCCCTTACGTGGGAAGGAGAGGCCCTTCCGAGCTTCCTTCGATGAATTGACGCAGGATCGGATCCTTCGTGCTCTGGATCTCGTCCGGCGTCCCGATCGCGTGGATGCGTCCCTCGTGGAGCATCGCGATGCGATCGGCGATGTGGTACGCGCTGCGCATGTCGTGCGTGACGGCGATCGACGTCATGCCCAGCCTCTCTTGGAGCTGGCGGATCAGCCGGTTGATCACGTCCGCCGTGATCGGATCCAGCCCCGTCGTCGGCTCGTCGTAGAGCATGATCTTCGGGTTCATCGCGAGCGCGCGAGCGAGCGCCGCCCGCTTCTTCATCCCTCCGCTCAGGCTCGACGGCCGGCTTCCCTCGCTCCCGCTCAGGCCCACGAGGGAGAGCTTCTCCGCCACCACCATCTCGATCTGGCTCTCCGGGAGCGGCGTGTGCTCCCGGAGGGCCAGCCCCACGTTCTCTCCCACGGTCATGGAATCGAAGAGCGCGCCCCCCTGGAAGAGCATCCCCATCTGCTCCCGCAGGGAGAGCAGCTCCTTCTCCTCCAGGGTGGCAACGTCGATGCCGTTCACCCGTACCGTACCCCGGTCCGGCTGGAGCAAACCCACAACGTGCTTCAACAGCACGGACTTACCTGTTCCGGAGCGCCCGATCACGACCAGACACTCCCCCCGTGCTACGGAAAGATCGACACCCCGGAGCACAACTTTCGTCCCCAGGCGCTTCCAGATGGCCTGGAAGGAGATGGCCGATTCGGCCGGATCAGGCAAAGAGCACCCGGAAGAGGAAGCTGGCCAGGAGGTAGTCCACGATCAGGATGAGGAGGCACGACGCGACGACGGCCCGCGTGGTGGAATCCCCGACCGCCTCGGCGCCCCCCTCGGTGCGGAGCCCGTAGTGGCATCCCATCAGGCCGATGATCCCGCCGAAGAAGAACGCCTTGATGAGCCCCGAGAAGACGTCCTGGATCTTGAAGTACATCTTGAGGCCGCTCGTGAACGTGTGGCCACTCACGTCGAGGGTGAGCACCGCCACGAGGTACGCCCCGAAGATGGCGAGGATGTCCGCGAAGATCGTGAGGAGCGGGAGCATGAGGAAGGACGCCACGAGCCGGGGCACGACGAGGTAGCGGATCGGGCTGATCCCGAGCGTCTCCATCGCGTCGATCTGCTCGGTGACGCGCATCGTCCCGAGCTCCGCCGCGATCGCCGCGCTCACGCGCCCCCCCACGACGAGCGCGGTCAGGACGGGCCCCAGCTCGATCACCACGGACTTCCCGATCACGGTTCCGAGGTAGAGCATCGGAACGTAGTCGCGCATCTGATAGGCCGCCTGCACCGCCGCGACGGCGCCCGTGAAGAGCGCGACGATCACCGTGAGCGGCATCGAACCGAGCCCGATCATGGACATCTGGATGAAGACGAGGCCCGTCTTGCGGATCCCGCCGGGGAACTCGCGAAGGGCGGCGCCGAGGAGGAGGAAGACCTCCCCCACGTTCTCGAAGCGGTCGACGAGCCAGCCTTGCGGCCCGGTGGTGGGGAGCGGGTCCTCGGCGTCGGCGGCGTTGGCTTCGCGCTCGCTCGGGCTCACCGCGGCGGCGGCTGGATTCGGGGCTCCGGAATGTCGCGCAGGGACTCGAACCGCGTGCACTCGCGGAGGAAGGCGAGCTCGACCGTCCCCACGGGTCCGTTCCGCTGCTTGGCGATGATGATCTCGGCCTTGCCGTCCATCTTGGCGGGGTCGTTCTCGTAGGCGTCCTGCCGGTACACGAAGAGCACCACGTCCGCGTCCTGCTCGATGGCGCCGGACTCGCGGAGGTCGGAGAGCATCGGGCGCTTCGAGCCGCCGCGCGTCTCGACCGCCCGGGAGAGCTGCGAGAGCGCGAGCACCGGCACCTGCAGCTCCTTCGCGAGCGCCTTGAGCGAGCGGCTGATGCTCGAGATCTCCTGCTGTCGGTTCTCCGAATCCTGAGGCCCGCGGATGAGCTGGAGGTAGTCGATCACGATCATTCCGAGCGGCATCTCCGACACGAGCCGCCGCGCCTTGGCGCGCATCTCGAGGATCGAGATCGCGGCGGTGTCGTCGATGTAGATCGGCGCCTCGTGGAGCTGCGCCGCGGCCTGCTGGAGCGCCTTGTACTCCTGCGCGCTCGCGAACCCGCGGCGGACCTTGTGGATGTCCACCTTCGCGAGCGAGCAGAGGAGCCGCTGCACGAGCGACTCCTTCGACATCTCCAGGCTGAAGACCGCGACCGCCATCCGGTCCTTCGCCTTGGCACGCGCGCCCACGAAGTCGGCGATGTTCATCGCGAACGCGGTCTTTCCCATCGAGGGGCGCCCCGCGATCACGACGAAGTCGGACTTCTGGAATCCCGCCGTCATCTCGTCGAGGTCGTAGAAACCCGAGGGAACGCCGGTGACGTGCACCTGCCGCTGCCGGTACTCCTCGATCGCCGAGTAGCCCTGGAGCACGAGCTGGCGCATCGGCAGGAACCCCGTGCGGAGGCGCTCGTCCGAGAGCGCGAAGATGGCCTGCTCCGCGCGATCGAGGAGCTGCGCCGGCTCGTCCCGGCCGTCGAAGGCCTCGGCCACGATCTCGGTGCCCACGTCGATCAGGCTCCGGAGGATCGCCTTCTCGTGGACGATCTTGCAGTAGTGCTCCACGTTCGCCGCGGTCGAGACGTACTGGTCGAGCGTCGTGAGATAGGCCGCGCCTCCCACGGCGTCGAGCTCGTGCCGCTTCTTCAGCTCCTCGAGGAGCATCAGGAGGTCGACCGGACGCGTCCCGTCCGAGATCTCGATGATGGCGCGCCAGATCTTCCGGTGCGACTCGCGGTAGAAGGCGTTCTCGCCGAGGTGCTGGAGCGCCGTCGCGATCGCGTCCCGCGAGAGGAGCATCGATCCGAGCACCGAGCGCTCGGCGTCGAGCGCCTGCGGCGGGATGCGGGCGGAGTCGCGCTCCGCGGCCCGGTTCGCGGTCGCGGGGCGAAGCTCGCGATCGTCGTGGGCGGGAAGCGCGGTCACGAGGCGCTCCGTGCGACGGCCGTGGCGGCGGCAGCGGCGGTGCCGGCCCCGGCGCCCTCGGCTCCCGCGGCGTCGCGCAGGAAGTCGCGGATCATCTGGAGGTCCACCCATGCGTCGCGCTTCAGCCCCGGATTCCGGAGGAGCGCCGCGGGATGGTAGGTCGCGATGAGCGGAATGCCGCGATACTCGAACCGGCGCCCGCGCATCGAGCCCATCGACGCCTTGGTCTTGAGGAGCGCCTGCGCCGCCGAGAGCCCGAGCGCGCCGATCAGCGCCGGCTTCACCAGCGCGATCTGCTGCTCGAGATAGGGAGAGCACTTCTCCACTTCATCGGGCATCGGCGTCCGGTTGTCCGGAGGCCGGCACTTCAGCACGTTGCAGATGTAGACGTCCTCGCGCGCCAGGTTGATCGCCGCGAGCATCTTGTTGAGGAGCTGACCCGCGCGCCCGACGAACGGCAGCCCCTGGAGGTCCTCGTCGCGCCCCGGAGCCTCGCCGACCAGGAGCAGCCGAGCCGTCGGCTTCCCATCCGCGAACACCGTCTGCGTGCGCGTCTTGCAGAGCGAGCACTCGCGGCAGCCGCGGATGAGATCCTGGAGCGTCGGCAGGTCCTTGGGAAGATGATCGTGAAGGGAGACCGCCGGAGCGGCCGGCGGAATGAAGGGCCTGAAACCAGTACCCATGTCGCCCAGCCGCTCCGGAGGCCCGGGCTGCTCGAACCCCGGAAGAGTGAGCATCTCGGAGGCGCGCTCGGCTCTCGCCTCCGGGTTCGCCGCGGAGGCGACCCTCCCGGGTCTGGGCCCGGCGCTTCCCACTTGCCCCGGGGCAAGTTGAGAGAAGCTCGACCGATTCGAGGAATCCTCAACTGGCTGCGCAGCAAGTGGTGCCGGAATCTCGATCCGCGCGCGGCCGCGGGCGCGCTGGCGCCCCAGGATGACCACCGCCTCCCCCACGATCCGGCTCAGTTCTCCCC
>DASTBC010000160.1 GCA_035712245.1 Candidatus Eisenbacteria bacterium | reverse complement strand
TCGGGAGATGTCTCCCAGATCCTGGACCGGGCTATGGATCTTCTGGCCGAAGAGGTCGAGAAGCGTCGGTTCGGGACCGCGGCCGGAGTGCGCCGCCGCCGGACAGGGATTCGGAACCGCTACATCCCTGCCCAGGTTCGTCACGCCGTCTGGAACAGAGATGGTGGTCGATGCACGTTCGTGGGGACGAACGGACACCGGTGTGACTCAGGCAAGTTCCTCGAGTTTGATCACGTGGATCCCCGGAATCGGCAGGACACGGTGGAGGGACTCAGGCTGCGCTGCCGGGTGCACAACCAGTACGAGGCGGAGAGGGTCTTCGGAACGGAGTTCATGAAGCGGAAGCGCGAGGAGGCGCGGCTCGCGAAGGAGGCCCGGCTCGCACAGAAAGCGCAGGAGCGGGAGAAGGCAACGGCCGAGACCGCGGCGGACGCTGAAGTGGAAGAGCAGATCCAGGACGTTCTTTCGGCTCTGCGCGGGTTGGGACTCAAGGGAGATCAGGCACGGCGTGCGGCTGCGCGCGCCCGGACACTCGAGCATGCAACCCTCGCCGATCGGATTCGCGCGGCGTTGCAGTTTCATGGTGAGTGCGTCATGCGAAGCCCCAAGGCGGCGCGGGCCATGTACGTCTCGGGGTGATCGCCGGAACGTCGCCGGCGGCGCGGCGCGCTACCGTTCCGCGCGCTGGTGCGCGAGCACGGATGCGAAGCGTCAGTCTCCGGCCACGAATGAGTCCACGACCCACCCTCGTGGGGTCTTGCTGCAGAGAATGCGGTAGTCGACCGGGCTTCGGACATAGGCGCGGCTCATGTAGCCCTTCCTTCCGTCCTCCAGCCTCACGGCGACCCACTCCCGGGCTTCCGGACCTCGTGCTGGAGCGCCGCTGCCTACCGCGACGATCCGGTAGCTCAACCGGGCGATCACCGGCGCGTCCTGGCGTGGTTCCGCCCGTACCCGCACGTTGGATCCGATCACGGCCACGTGTTCGAACGCGTCGGCGCCCTGGCTTGGCCACTCGCTGAAGACGTAGGGCGCGACGAACCGGCTCGACCCCTGGAAGGAGCCCCCGAGAGCGAGAACCGTTCCCATCTCACGCCACAGCGTCTCCAGCCGATCGGGGACGAGCCACATGGTTCGAAAGTCCGCGAGTCCGCCGTGTCCTCCGAACGAGAGCCGCACGCCGGGGTCGAGCGCGGCGATGACGGCCGCGGTGTCCCGCCGCGCGATCGCGGCCTGGAGCTGCGCGCGGAAGGAGAAGAAGTCGGGCTGGCGGACGGCTTCGTCGACGGGGCGCAGCTCGGGGAACGCCGATACCGGCTGTGGGATCACGAGGGTGAGCGTGACGAGAACGCCCAGGGCGAGAGCGATCCGAAGGAGCGTTACGTTCCGCATCGGCCCGCATGCGGCGAATTCGCGCCAAGCGGCGAGTTCATGCCCATCAGTGCCGCTTGAAGTACTGGACCGCCCGCTCGTGCTTCAGCGCCGCTTCACGCGTCGGAAAGGTGCCCAGATTCCTGCGCTTCCCGGTCTTGGGATTCTTCTTCACCGAGTAGAGGCGATATCGGCCGTCCTTCAGCTTGCGGATCACGATCGGACCTCAGCGCGGCGCGCAGGGCACCCTTGTGTAGCGGAACTCGAGCACGCGGTTCCTCCCCGAGAGCTCGCCTTCCACGCGCGCCACCACCGAGTCGGGGTGCGTGCGGTGGTACGAGATCTTCTTGGGGAAGTCGTGATGCGGGTTCTCGAACACGACGCTCGAGTCGGTGCTCGAGGTCGCGAGGAACTGGGCCTGCGACTGGCGCACGGGATTGGCCACGTAGAAGAGGCTGTCGCCGCGCTCCTCCATCCGGACCACCTCGTACTCGACGAGCGTGTCGCCGCGGACCGTGCGGCTCATCCCGAGCATCAACCCGCCGCGCGGCACCATCCACTGCTCCTCGACGAGACGACGCGATGACCGGGCCTCCCAGCAGCCCGACATCCAGCCGAGCTTGGACACGCGTGCGGACGGGGCGGCCAGCGATGCGGCGGACGAGAGCACCAGGATGCCGATCGCGGAACACGGGAGCCACCAGCGTGTCATCGTCCCTCCTCTAGAACCACCGCGCCCGCCCTGGCCTGAACCGGATAGGACTCCGCCACTGGACCCGTGAACCAGACGCTCACGATCGAACCCGCGCGCACTCGTTCCAAATCATACACGTGGCCGTGACGGTCGGTCACGATGATCCCGGCCGGGATCGTGACCAGCGCCTTGGCGGAACCGGAAGGCTCGTCCGGGTTCACCTCGACTCGCAGGGTTCGGTTCGTGACCGAGGTGACCGTGCCCGTGATGTCCGGAGATTCCGCGGGAGGTCGGGAGATCGGATCCTGCGCCCTGAGGCAGGACGCGGCGGAGAGAATTCCCAGGCAGGACGTCAAGACAAGGAGGAGCCTTTGCACGGCGACCGCGAGGTGACCTACACCGACTCCTTCTTCGGCGGGTCCATCACCACCATCACCTCTTCCTCGAGCGTGATGCCGTTGGCTTCCTGGACCCGGCGCTTCATCTCGCGCGCGACGCGGAGGATCTCGTGCGCGGAAGCGCCGGTCTTGTTCACGATGTAGTTGGCGTGGAAGGCGTGCACGCCGGCGCCGCCGTCGCGGATCTCCTTGGCGCCCGCGGCCTCGAGCAGCTGCCCCGCCGCGATCTTGGAGCCGTCCGGGAGCACGGGGTTCTTGAAGAAGCAGCCCGCGGTGTGGAGACCCTTCTCCTCGCGGCGCGCGCGCTGGGCGGCGTGCTGGCCCATGATGCGGTCCATCTCGGCGCGGTCGCCCGGCTTCAGCGAGAACTCGGTCTCGACCACGATGTGGGTGTTCTCCTTGAGATTGCTGTGCCGGTAGGCGAAGCCGAGGTCGGCCGGCACGCGGTCGACGAGCTCGGTCCCTTCGAGGAGACGGATCCGAGTGAGCACGTCCGCCACGGAACGTCCGAACGCGCCGGCGTTGCCGCGGACCGCGCCCCCGACCGTGCCGGGGATGTCGATCGCGAACTCCATGCCCGAGAGCGCGTGCTCCCGCGCGGCTTCGACGACCTCGCCCAGGTCCGCTCCGGCCCCGCAGACGATCCGCGTGCCCTCCACCCGGAGGTGCTCGATCTTGTTCACGATCACGACGCCCCGGAACCCGGTGTCCCCGACGAGGAGGTTGCTGCCCCCTCCGATCAGGAGCCAGCGCATGCCGGACTGGACGGCCTCGCGGACGACCTGCTGGAGGGCCGTCTCGGTGTAGACCTCGGCCAGAACGTCGGCCGGGCCTCCGATTCCGAACGTGGTGTACGGGGCGATGGGAGCGTTCTTGCGGAGCAGAAGCTCGGTCGGGGCGGCGGTCAGGGTGTCGAAGCTCAAGCGAATCTCCCGTCGGTTGTGCGTGGACGAACGGTCCGATCGAAGGATAGTGGCGGTGGCTCGATCCGGCCAGCGCGAATCGCGCTCCGATCCGTCGAATCATCGGCCAAACCCTTCGAAACTGAAGGGGCTGCCGAGGTCTACGCCTCGACAGCCCCCGGTATTCCGAGACCTGGAACGGACGCTTACTTGAGAAGTGTCAGCCTCCCGGAGGTCGAGGTTCCGGCATTCTCGATCCGAAGGTAGTAGACGCCGCTCGAGAGCCGGCGTCCCTGGTCGTCGGATCCGTCGATCGTCACGCGACGCGGGCCGAGGACGGCCTGGCTCTCCTCCAGAATCGTCCGCACGGCCCGCCCATGGACATCGAAGAGTCTGACCTTGAGAGAACCCGGCCGTTCCACCGTGAATCGGAGGACGGAGGATGGATTCATCGGATTCGGCGAGAGCGAGACCTCACGAACCCCGGCCGCCGAGGGCCCACCCACGGCCTCCGCCGCGAGAAGTGGGGTGATCACGAGGTCGTTCAGGAGCACGTTGAACGACTGGCTACGCGCATTGAGCGTCACGAGATCAGGGCTCCCGTCCTCGTTCGCGTCGAGGACTGCGACCGACGTTCCGGGCGTGCCGAAGATCCACCGCCGCACACCCAAGGGGGGCGTGGGCTCGTACGGAAGCAGCACGAACGTGTTTCCGAGCCGCGAGCAGACCACCACATCGAGCCACCCATCGTCATTGATGTCACGCCCGAGAACCTCGCGAGGATCCCCGAACGTCCCGATCTGGAAGGTCTTGGTGTATCCGAACCCGTTGTGCGTCCAGACTTCGGTACGATTGAACGCCGTGTTGCAGAGAGCGATATCGGGCAGCCCGGCCTGGTCCCAGTTGCCGGTCGCGATCGCGACGGGAGTTCCCGAGGTGAAGAAGAAGAGGGGAGCCTGGAACGTGCCGTCGCCGTTGCCGTGGAGGACGGAGAATCCCCCCGCGAGGCTGTCCGCGACGGCCAGATCGGTCATCCCGTCGCCGTTCAGATCCCCCGCGGCGACTCCCTTGGGGCCGGCGTGGGTCGCCGAGTTGATCCGGCTCTTGAAGCCAGCTCCACCTACGGTCTTGAGGAGGACCGATACGCTGTTGTCGGTGAGGTTCGCCGTGACCAGATCGAGGCGGCCGTCCCCGTTCACATCGGCGGCGGCGATGTCCGCGGGATCCGACCCCACGCCGAATCCCGACTTCTTGAACGTTCCGTCCCCCCTGCCATAGAGCACATGCACGTTTCCGCCGCCCCGGTTGGCCACGGCGAGGTCGGCCGTGCCGTTTGCGTCGAAGTCCGCCGAGACGATGGATTGCGGGCTCTTCCCGGCTTCGAAGTCCGCCGGGGTGCCGAATGCCCCAGCCCCGTCGCCGAGCGCCACCGACACGGTGCCCGCCGTGGCGTGTGTCGAAACCAGATCCTCATGGCCGTCGTTGTTGAAGTCCCCGTACGCGAGCGATCCGGAGAACCGGTCGTCGAACGGGAGCGAGGCGGGCGTGTCGTTCCCCGCGGGGAACGTGTCCCCCGGCAAGTCCCCCGAACCATCGGCCGTAAGCACCGAGACCGTGTTCGAACTGAGATTCGACGTGGCAACATCGAGCCGCCCGTCCTGGTTCGCGTCGAGCAGATCGATTCCGCGTGCCGCGTAGCCCGTCCCCACGACGAGCGGGGCGCCGATCGCGCCGGTGCCGTCTCCCGGATGGACCGCTACGGTCCCGCCGACTCCATTGGCGACGACGACGTCCGGATTCCCGTCGCCCGTGACATCCCCGACCGCCACGGCGAACGGCTCCGATTCCTGCACGGGCCGCGGCGCCGTCGTCACCGCCGGGAGGAGGTGTCCGGTACCCGTGCCCAGGTGAACCGACACGGTCCCGACGTTGTCCCAGCTCGCCACGGCGACGTCCAGATGCGAGTCGCCGTTCAGATCCCCGACCGCGCAGGTGTTCGGACCGCTGCCGGTCGGATGGGTCGCGGGAAGTCCGAACATCGCGCCTGGAGTGGGCAGGACCCCGAAGAGAATCGAAACCGTGTTGGAACCGATATCGTTGGTCACGACCGCGTCGAGCTTGCCGTCCTCGTTCATGTCGGCGAGGACGAGCCACGACGACGTGGATCCGCCGGTGTCGTAGATGCCGCCGTCCGTCCACGATCCCGCGGCGCCCGGAGCAAGCCACACGCGGATGACGGACGTCTCGGACACGACCGCGAGATCCGGCGCACCGTCTGCATTCATGTCTCCCACGGCCACACACCGGCTGAAGGTTCCGCCGGCCGCCAGGGTGGCATTCGGTATCCCATTCGGCTGGAACGGATCCCCGAACGTGCCGTCGAGGTTCTGGAGCCACACGTCCACACCATCGAAGTAGTGCACGACCGCGATATCGGGAAGACCGTCCGCGTTGAAGTCGCCGACCGCGGCTTTCTGGGCGTTGAACGCGCTTCCGAGGAGCTGAACACCGAACAGAGGGGTGCTGTACAGGCCGCTCGCGTTTCCGAAGAGGATGTGCGTGCGGTTCGTGCCGTTCGTGGGGACGATGAGATCGGCATATCCATCCAGGTTCAGGTCGGCGGCGGTGACGGTCCTCGGCTGAGAGAACGTCGGGTACGCGTTCGAGCGGAACGGGTGTCCCGTGGCGGCGATCGCGGTCGACGCCGACGCGATCCCGGAGGCCAGCGCCTCCACATCTCGGCCGTGGTCGCGACTCCCGCCCCGGGCGTCCTGGCCTTGATCGCCGTGCTCGAGCGGCGCCATGGCGGCCATTGCCGGACCGTTACCCACCAGGAGCCCCACGAGAACCAGGGCCAGACAGAATGTCATGCGGGAACGGAAGGGAACATCACGGACGGATACCCCAGGGGTGAAGCACACTGCGTTCATCGTGTTGACCCTCACGGGGGTGGGAGTTTCTCGCAATGCGGCGGGATAGGGGCGCTGGGGTCGCCGGTGCCGATGGCGCGTCGCTCACGTTGAATCACCCCCCTGTAGAGAACGATGCCACGGGGCCAACCGCACGGGCTCTCGGGAAGGCCCGGTAACGTGAACGGGCCCCGAACGTTTCGTCCGGGGCCCGTCGGGCTCGATGTTCGCAGCGTGCGCGAGTCGCCGCGCGGCTAGTCCATCCCTCCGCCCGGGGACGACTTCTCCTCCTCGGGCTTGTCCGTCACGACCGCCTCGGTCGTCAGCATCAGGGACGCGATGCTCGACGCGTGCTGGAGCGCGGAGCGCGTGACCTTGGTCGGATCGACGATGCCCGCCGCGACCAGATCCGTGAACTCACCCGTGGCCGCGTTGTAGCCCTGCGCCGCGGGAAGGGACTTCACCTTCTCCACGATCACGGAGCCCTCGGCGCCCGCGTTGGCCGCGATCGTCCGCGCCGGAATC
>DASTBC010000159.1 GCA_035712245.1 Candidatus Eisenbacteria bacterium | reverse complement strand
CGCAGCTGCGCGAAGAAGAGGCCCTCGCCCCCGAAGATCGCGGTCTTCACGTTTCCGACGAACTGGATGTCGTAGGAAACCGAGGGCTGGAGCGCGACGAGGCAGCCCGTGTCGACGCGCAGGCTCTCGTTCGGGTTCAGGACCCGTTCCATCAGCGTGCCGCCGGCGTGCACGAACGCCCAGCCGTCGCCCGTGAGCCGCTGCATGATGAAGCCCTCGCCGCCGAAGAGTCCCACTCCGAACCGCTTCTGGAACGCGATGCCGATGCTCACGCCCTTCGCCGCCGCGAGGAACGAGTCCTTCTGGGCGATGATCTCGCCTCCCAGCTCCGCGAGATGGAGCGCCTGGATCTTGCCGGGGTAGGGGGCCGCGAAGGCCGCGACCCGGCGCTCCCGCGCTTCGTTGTGGTAGACGGTCATGAAGAGCGACTCGCCCGTGAGGAGCCGCTTCCCGGCGCCCATCAGCTTCCCCATGAAGCCCTGGTTCTGCTGCGCGCCGTCGCCGAACACGGTATCCATCTGGATCCCGTCTTCGAGGTACATCATCCCGCCGGCTTCGGCCACGACCGCCTCGCCCGGATCGAGGATGATGCGGACGAACTGCATGTCGTCGCCGAGGATCTCGTAATCCACTTCGTGCATGGTGGGCATGGACGCGCCTCCGGAAGGGGCCTGGGTTCCGCCGGCGCGCGGCGCCGGGCTCTCGCTTGCGCTCAGGATAAACCACGGAGGGGGTACGGAGAATCCAACCTCCGGGCGTCCCGCCGGCGGTTCCTGGCACCGGCGCCGCGTCGGATGGAACGTGACGGAACGCGGCGCGCGGCGATAGACTCGCGAATCAGTACGCAGGTCGGGCCATGCCGGTTTCTCGAAACGGAGCCGATGGAATGAGCGGTAACGCATTCGTGCGTCGATCCTTGTGCCCACGGCTCGCGTCCCGGGACGCCCGGCGCCCTGCTCGCGCGAGTCGGGTCGGGGCGTGCCTGGCCCTCACCTGGCTGGGCTTCGCGTCCCTCAGCGCGATCCCCGAGCCGGCCGGGGCACAGCCGCGGAGCAAGCAGGTCTTGCCCAAGCGCGGCCAGCCGGGAGCCGAGATCGTCGCGCGCACCTTCAAGAACGGCTTGAAGGTCATCGTCTGGCCCGACCACGACATTCCGAACGTCGCGCTCTACACGTGGTACCGCGTCGGGAGCCGGAACGAGGCTCCGGGCATCACCGGAATCTCCCACTTCTTCGAGCACATGATGTTCAACGGCTCGAAGCAGTTCCCTCCCGGCGAGTTCGACCGTGTCATGGAGGCGGCCGGAGGCGCGAACAACGCGTGGACGAGCCAGGACGTGACCGTGTACACCGACTGGTTCGCGCGGAGCGCCCTCGAGATCGTGGTGCGGATGGAGGCGGACCGGATCTGCTGCCTTTCGTTCGACTCCACGTCGGTCGAGAGCGAGCGGGGCGTCGTGTCCTCGGAGCGGCGCACGGCCGTCGACAACAGCGCGCGCGATTTCCTGGAGGAGACGGTCTACGCGACCGCGTTCGTCGCGCATCCGTACCAGATCCCGATCATCGGCTGGCCGAGCGACATCGAGCGCTGGGAGATCGCGGACCTCCAGTCCTACTTTCGCACGTACTACGCCCCGAACAACGCGACGATGCTCTTCGTGGGGGACGTCACGCCCGCCCAGATCTTCACGCTCGCGGAGAAGCACCTGGAGCCGATCCCCGCGCAGCCCCGTCCCGCCCCCGTACGGACGGTGGAACCCCCCCAGACGGGGGAGCGGCGCGTGGTCGTGCGGCGTCCGTCCCCGGTGCCGCTCCTCCAGATGGCGTTCCACGCGGGACCCGCCGGCGGACCCGAGGCGGAGGCCGAGGACCTGCTCGAGACGATCCTCACGTCGGGGGAGTCGTCGCGTCTCTACCGGAGGATGGTGGACCGCGACCAGGTCGCGGTCGGCGTGGGCTCGTACCTCCAGCGCGGCTTCGATCCCGGGCTCCTCCTGGTCTACGTGACGGTCTCGCCGGATCGCGGCGCGGCCGCGGCGGAGTCCTCGCTCGTGGACGAGCTCGCGCGCATCGCGCGTGAGGGCGTGACCGAGGCCGAGCTGAGCAAGGCGAAGACGATGCACCACGCGGCGTATTGGCGCGCGCTCAAGACGATCGACGGGAAGGCCGAGGCGCTCGGAAGCTACGAGGTCTTCCGTGGCGACTACAAGAAGCTCTTCACCGCCCCCGAGCGCTACGGGAAGGTCACGGCCAAGGCCGTGCAGGAGGCGGCGCGACGGATCTTCGACGAGCGGAACCGCACCGTCGGCCTGCTGATTCCCGAGGAGGCGGCCGAGGCGAGCTCGGGCGGCGCGCCGGGCGGGGGCAAGAAGTGAAGCGGCTCGCGCTGCTGCTCGCGATCACGCTATCGGTTCCGGTCGCCGCGTCTCGTGCGGCGGACATCCAGCTGCCACCCACCCGCACGGTGACGCTCCCCAACGGCGCGCGCCTGATCCTCGCCGAGAAGCGCGAGGTGCCGCTCATCTCCTTCTCGGCCTACCTCCAAGGCGGCGCGCTCACCGATCCCGAGGGCAAGGAGGGCCTCGCCGCGCTCACCGCCGAGATGCTCCGCAAGGGCGCGGGCAAGCGCTCCGCCCAGCAGATCGCGTACGAGCTCGACACGTCCGGTGCGGTGCTCGGCATGGGGGCCGGTGTGGAGGTCACGTGGATCTCGGGCGAGTTCCTCGCGCGCGACGAGGGGCTCATGGTGGACCTGCTGCGGAACATGCTCCGAAACCCGACGTTTCCCGACTCGGAGTTCGTGAAACTGAAACAACAGTCGATCGACGCGTTGAAGTCGGAGAAAGACGATCCCAACAACCTGCTCACGGAGTACGGCACCGCGTTCGCGATGGCCGGGCATCCCTACGCGAATCCCGTCGAGGGGGACGAAAAGACCCTCGAGCGGATCACGCGCGAGGACGTGCTCGCCGCGTACCGTGCCCACTACGGTGGTGACCGGCTCATCCTCTCGATCGTGGGGGATTTCGAACCGAAGCGCATGGAGGGCGTCCTCCGGCGCGCGTTCGGCGACTGGGCGCGCGCTCCCGGCACGCGTCCCGTCGCGCCGGCTCCGGCGCGGGCGCGAGGGAAGCGAGTGCTCCTCGTGGACAAGCCGGACGCCACCCAGACCTACTTCTGGATCGGGAATCTCGGTATCTCGCGGAAGGACCCCGATCGGGATGCGGTCGACATCGCGAATACCGCGCTGGGCGGACGGTACACGTCCTTCCTCAACACCGCGCTCCGGATCCAGTCCGGGCTCACCTATGGCGCACGCTCCCGGACGCTCCGTCTGATCGAGCCAGGGCCGGTCGCGATCACGAGCTATACGAAGACCGAGTCCACCCAGCGCGCGATCGATCTCGCGGTCGAGACGTTGGAGCGATTCCGGAAGACCGGCCTCGACTCGCTCACGATGACCTCGGTGCAGAACTATCTCTCGGGGCTCCATCCCACGAACTACGAGACCTCGGACCAGATCGCGAGCATCCTGGCAGGGCTCGCTCACATCGGGCTTCCCGTCACCGAGATCACCGAGTACACGGGTCGCCTCCTGGCGCTCGACAGCGCCAAGGTGCACACCGTGCTCCGCCGGGTCTACCCGGCGCGCGAGGACCTCGCGTTCGTGCTGATCGGGAATGCCTCCGAGATCCGTCCGGTGGCGAAGCGCTACGGCGAGGTCATCGAGATCCGGTTCGACCAGCCCCTGATCGACACGGTGTCGCGCGCCGCGAAGACGCGGTGACGATCTAGCCGCTTTCCGCCGTTCCACCGCTCGCCCCGCACCGCCTCGTCATGGCACGCCGGTTGCGATTTCCTCTCCATGGAACACCGAAGTCATGCGCGTGCCGGCGCAACCCCATGCGATCCAAGGATCGCGAGCCGAGGAGTGGAGCGATGAAGAAGGCTACAGTGTGGACGAACGGCGACGGACCGGCGCGGCGCGCGGCGTGGCTGACCCTGGCCACGGCGGTGGCGCTCGTGGCGACGGCGCTGACGAGCGGCCCGGCGTGGGCCGTGGATGGGCGCGAGCTGGCGCGCGATCATCGGAACCGGCACCACGACGTGGTGGACGTGCGGCGGTTCGAGCGCCTCGTGGACGATCTCGAGGACGCGCAGCGCGCGCGCGCGTGGAGGGAAGAGCAGTTCGTGCGCCGTCAGATCCATCAGGCGGTGCGGCGCGAGCTGGAAGAGGGTCGCCGGGACGTGTTCGCGGACGGTCGCGAGCGCGGCACCGAGCCGTCGCGGCAGGGACGCTGGGACGACGAGAAGGATTTTCGCCAGAGCCGCCACCGCTTCGAGCGCCAGCGCGAGATCGCCCGTGAGCTTCGCTGGGTTCAGGACGACATTCTTCGCGGCGGGTGGCGGGCCCGCTCCCGTGAGCGCGCGCTCCTCGGCGAGTTCCTGCGGCTGATGCGGCAGGACGCTCGTCAGAGCGCGTGGGAGCTCAGGGAGGACCGCCGGGACTTCCGGGACCGCCGCGGCTACGACGACTAGCGGAGGAGGTACCCCCGCTCGTCTTGGTGCGGCCGGCGGCACGGACCGCGTGGGCCAGCAGATATTCGATCTGACCGTTCACGCTCCGCAGCTCGTCGGCCGCCCACTTCTCGAGCGCATCCCACAGCTCGGGATCGATCCTCAGGAGGAAGGCCTTCCGCGCCGCCACGCGGGAGGCCTTAGTTGTGGAGCGTGCCGGCGTTCAGAACCGGCGTGGCCGCCCGCTCTCCGCACAGCACGACCAGGAGATTGGAGACCATCGCCGCCTTCCGCTCCTCGTCCAGCTCCACGACCCGGTTGGCGCTCAATCGCTCCAGCGCCATCTCCACCATGCCGACGGCGCCGTCCACGATGCGCTGGCGCGCCGCGATGATCGCCGCGGCCTGCTGACGCTGGAGCATCGCGCCCGCGATCTCCGGCGCGTAGGCCAGGTGGCTGAGCCTGGCCTCGATCACCTCGACGCCCGCCTGCCGCAGCCTTGCTTGAAGCTCCGAGCGGAGGAACTCCGAGACCTTGTCCGTGCTCCCGCGCAGCGAGATCGCGTTGTGATCCGGCTCGTCGTAGGGATACTCGCTCGCGAGATGCCGCACCGCGGTCTCGCTCTGGACCGGAACGAACTCCTCGTAGTTGTCGACGTCGAACGTGGCCTGGGCGCTGTCCAGCACGCGCCACACCACGACCGCCGCGATCTCGACAGGGTTGCCGGAGTGGTCGTTCACCTTGATCGTGTGGCCGTTCAGGCTCCGCACGCGAAGGGAGATCCGCTTCCGGGTGTTGAAGGGATTCGTCCACCACCACCCGCTGTCGCGCACCGTACCCACGTACGTGCCGAAGAGGATCAGCACGACCGCCTGGTTCGGCTGCACCGTGAAGAGTCCGGCCGCCGAGAGCGAGCCGACGACGACGAGTGGCAGGACGCCGGTGAGGAGAAGGATCGGCCGGTCCTGGGTCTTCGCCTGCACCGACACGTAGATGGCCAGCGCGAATACGATGAGCGTCACGGTGATGCCGAGCGCACCGCTCAGCGCGGAGACACGCCGTTCCTGCGTCATGGCTGCGGAGCTCCTTTCGGTTGACGAGCCACCCCCACGGTGGCGTCCGGTCATATCAAGATGATATCACTATGATACCGGGCTGTCAAGGGGGGCGTCACCGGGTCAATGCCCCAGGTACTCCGTGCTGTCGGCGGGAAAGCAGGTGGGCTCGGTGGAATAGGGGACAGAGTCGTAGCGATGCCAGCGTTCCTCGCTCTTCATGGGCTCGCCGGACCAGACGCTGAGGTGGACGCCTTCGTAGCTCGCGCACGTGAAGAAGCGCTCGGCGACGCCGTCCTGATGATCGCAACGAGCACGGGTACCGCAAGCATCCATGCGCGCTTCACGTCGAGACCTTCACACGGTTACGGGACTCCCCGATCAGGGCGACGGTGGCGCGGTGGCGAAGAGGAGGGACAGCGCCGTGACCAGGACGCACGCCAGCGCGACGAAGAACGGAAGACCGATCAGCCGGAGCGCGGTCTTGGCCCCGATCGGCGGCACGTGCGCGTGCGTGAGGTGGGTGCGGGTCCGGGAGCCTCGGGGGCTCGACGCGAGGGGGGACCACCAGAGCTGGCTCGCGGATCCGCGGGCCGTTCCGTTCCATGGCCTTGCGTGCGTCTTCATGCTCATTCCCTCACCAGTTTCTTGTACTTGAGGCGGTGCGGCTGGTCCGCGGCCGCGCCGAGCCTCATGTGGCGGTTGGTTTCGTAGTCCTGGTAGTTGCCCTCGAACCAGACCACGCCGCCGTCCTCCTCGAACGCGAGGATGTGGGTCGCGATGCGATCCAGGAACCACCGGTCGTGGCTGATGACGCAGACGCAGCCGGCGAAGTTCAGGATGCCCTCCTCCAGCGCGCGCAGCGTGTCGACATCGAGATCGTTCGTCGGCTCGTCCAGGAGGAGGAGATTCCCTCCGGTGCGCAGGAGCTTCGCGAGGTGCAGGCGGTTCCGCTCGCCGCCCGAGAGGTTCTTCACGATCTTCTGCTGGTCCGCTCCCTTGAAGCCGAACATCGCGACGTACGAGCGCGACGGGATCTCGCGAGAGCCGAGGTCGATCAGGTCGTCTCCGCCGGAGATCTCCTCCCACACCGTCTTCGAGCCCGCGAGGCCCTCTCGCGACTGGTCTACGTACGAGAACGTCACCGTATCGCCGATCCGCAGCACGCCGCCGTCCGGCTTCTCGACACCGGCGATCATCCGGAAGAGGGTCGTCTTCCCGGCGCCGTTCGGGCCGATGATCCCCACGATCCCTCCGGGGGGCAGCTGGAACGAGAGGCCATCGATGAGGATGCGGTCCCCGTAGCCCTTCACGAGATCCTTCGCCTCGACCACGAGATTCCCGAGCCTCGGGCCCGGCGGGATCGAGATCTCCGTGATCTCGGTCCGCTTCTCGTTCTCCTGGCGCAGCAGCTCCTCGTACGCGCTGACCCGCGCCTTGCTCTTCGCCTGCCGCGCGCGGGGGGACATCCGGATCCACTCGAGCTCGCGCGCCAGCGTGCGCTGCCGCGCCGACTCGGCCTTCTCCTCCTGCGCGAGACGCTTCTGCTTCTGCTCCAGCCAGGAAGAGTAGTTTCCCTCCCACGGAATCCCCTGTCCGCGATCCAGCTCCAGGATCCAGCCGGCCACGTTGTCGAGGAAGTACCGATCGTGGGTGACCGCGACCACGGTGCCGGGATACTCGTGGAGGAACCGCTCGAGCCACGCCACCGACTCCGCATCGAGGTGGTTCGTGGGCTCGTCGAGCAGCAACAGGTCGGGGCGCGTCAGCAGCAGACGGCAGAGCGCGACGCGCCGCCGCTCGCCGCCCGAGAGCGTCCGCACGTCCGCGTCGCTCGGCGGGACGCGCAGCGCGTCCATCGCGATCTCGACCGTGCGGTCGATCTCCCAGGCGTTCTTGGCCTCGATCTCGGCCATGACGCGTCCGTGCTCGTCCATGACCTTCTCCATCTCGGCGTCGGAGAGGCTCTCGCCCAATTTCAGATTCAGCTCGTTGAAGCGGTCCAGGAGCGCCCGCGTCTCCGCCACGCCCTCCTCGATGTTCCCGCGCACGTCCTTCGACGGATCCAGGACCGGCTCCTGGGGCAGGAACCCGACCTTGATCCCCTTCGCGGGACGGGCCTCGCCGCTCGAGGGCTCCTCGACGCCCGCCATGATGCGCAGCAACGTCGACTTGCCCGCGCCGTTCTGGCCGAGGACGCCGATCTTGGCGCCGGGGAAGAAGGAGAGATAGATCCCCTTCAACACTTCCTTGTTCGGCGGATGGACCTTGCCGAGGTTGACCATCGTGAAGATGTACTGGGGCGCCATGCGTGTTCAGGCCTTTCCGAGTTGTGTGGATGGGGGTGCTACGGGCGAGACCTCACCCAGTATACGCCGCTGGTGCTTCGGAGTCAGCACCCCGGAAGACGGAACTCGTACCCCAGTGGCCATGCCGGGACCTCGCGAGTATATACTCAATCCTCTGGCGGGACCCAGGCCCCGCCACCGAGCGCACACCCACGGAGGAGCGATGCCGGCCAAGATCACGATTCGAAACAACGGGCCCGTCCGGATCGAGGGGGAGTTCACCGTCGTGGATCAGGACGGAAAGCCATTCGATCTCGGCGGACGCACCACGATCTCGCTCTGCCGATGCGGGCAGTCCAGCAAGAAGCCCTTTTGCGACGGTAGCCACAACACCTGCGGCTTCGATTCCATGATCGTGGCGCAGGTGCTGCCACCACCCGCCCCCAAACCCCAGAGCTGACCATGGCAAACCGCACCGGAGCCAAGCAGGGGATCGAAATCCAGTCCTTCCGTGCCGAGGAGATGCAGCGGCTCCTCGCGCCGTCGCCGCCGCCGTGCGTGTCGATCTATCTCCCCACGTCGCGGCGCTTCCCCGAGAAGCGGCAGGATCCGACGCGATACCGCGATCTCGTGAACCAGGCGCAGGCGCTCCTCGACCAGAGCGTCGCCACGACGGGCGCGGCGATGGTCGAGACGCTTCGCACCCTCGAGGACTCGCCGCACTGGGAGCACTCGCTCGACGGGCTCGCCGTATTCCTTTCGCCGGACATCGCGACCGCGTACCGGCTTCCGCTCTCGGTGCCGGAGCGCGCCATCGTGGCGGACTCGTTCCACGTGAAGCCGCTCATCCGATTCCTCCACGCCAACGCCCGGTACTTCGTCCTCTCCGTGAGCCAGAACGCGGTCAGCCTCTACGAGGGGAGCCCCTTCGGCGCGGCGACCGTCGACCTACGCACGCTCCCGGCGAGCCTTCGCGAGGCGCTGGTGATCCCGGAATACGACCGTGCGGTAACGGCGCATGGCGGCGGCATGGGGGGCGTTGCGTTCCACGGACGCGGGGCGGCGAAGGAAGAGACGAAGGAGTCGCTCCTCAAGTACTTCCGGGCGATCGACAAGGGCCTGCGCGAGTTCCTTCGCGACGAGCGCGCGCCGCTCCTCCTCGCGTCCGTGAAGTACTACCACCCGATCTACCGCGAGGCGAACACGTACCCGCACCTCCTCCCCGAGATGCTCGAGGGGAACTACGAGCACGCGAACGGAGACCGGATCCACGCCGAGTCTTGGCCGATCGTGAGCGCGGGATTCGAGCGGCAGACTGCCGAATGGGTGAACCGCTATCGCTCCCTCGCGGGAAACGGGCTCGCGAACGACGACATCGACGCGATCGCCGTGGCGGCGCTCGCCGGACGCGTTCGCGCCGTGCTGGCGGCGGAGGGTGAAACCGTATGGGGGAAGCTCGACCGCGCCACCGGCAGGATCACCTATCACGATCGCCAGATCGGAGCGGAGGACGACGATGTCCTCGACGACCTGTGCGAAGAGTGCTTGAAGCGCGGGGCCGAGGTGTACGAGGTGCCCCGCGCCGCGATGCCGACGGCAAGCCCGATCGCCGCGGTGTATCGCTTCTGAGAGAAGACGGGAGCAAGGAGGACCCCATGATTCGCACCTCGATCGCACTCGCCACGGCGCTTCTGTTCGCCGGAGCGCCTGCCCTCGCCGAGGAGAAGGCGAAGACCTCCGACGCGACGAAAGCCGCGGTCACGGAGATCGCGAAGACAGCCACGCCTGCGGCGGCCGGCCAGCACCGCACCTACACGCCCGCCGATCTCAAGTGGAGCGACCCGCCTCCGGGCCTTCCCAAGGGAGCCAAGGTCGCCGTCCTTCAGGGCGATCCGTCCGCACCGGGTGCCTTCACGATGCGCGTCACGCTGCCCGCCGGGTACCGGGTCGCGCCGCATCACCATCCCGCGGACGAGAACCTCACGGTCCTCTCCGGGGAGCTCTACATGGGAATGGGGGACGTGTTCGACGAGGCCAAGGCACAGGCCCTTGGCCCGGGCTCGTTCTCCGCCATGCCGGTCGGAGTGCGGCACTACGCCTTCACGAAAGCCGAGACCGTATTCCAGGTCCATGCCATGGGTCCGTGGGGCATCGTCTACGTCAACCCACAGGACGATCCCAGGAACGCGAAGCAGGTTACTAAGTAATTCAGAAACAACCACATAGGTGAAAGGGAGCCGCTCCGTGAGCGGCCCCGGCGACTTCCCGCTCGCCGCGCGTGTCCGGTTGCCTACCCATCCCCGGCGGAACGTCGTATGATGGGAAGTTGCAGCAAGGTAGCTGGGCCGCTCTCCCCCGTGCGACCCCGTGCGGCCGCCAGTCTCCGGAGGTAACGCCTTGCACGTCGCCGAGCCTCAAGCCAACACCGGAACCGAACGCTCCAACGTCCTCTATCCGGCACGCAACCGCGGCAAGCGGACCCTGACGGCCGAGGACCTCTGGAAGTTCCATCGCGTGGGAGCCCCGGCTCCGGCTCCGGACGGGTCCTTCCTGATCGCTCCCGTCACCACCTATGACATGGAGGAGAACCGCGGCCGAACCCGCCTCTGGCTGGTTCCGCGGGCGGGCGAGCCCCGCGCGCTGACCGCGGAAGGGGCTTCCGCGACCGAGCCCGCGCTCTCTCCCGACGGAACGCGGATCGTCTTCGCCCGGTGTCAGGGTGAAGAGAAGCCTCAGATCCACATCCTCTCCCTCGAAGGAGGAGAGGCGGAGCGCCTGACGGACATGCCGCTCGGTGTGTTCGACCCGAAGTGGTTCCCGGACGGGAAGCGGATCGCCTTCGGCGCGCACCTCTATTCCGAAGCCCCGACGCCCGAGGGCACGAAAGAGCTGGCCGAGCGCCGCGCGAAGGATCCGGTCAAGGTGCACATCACGTCGGACCGCGTCTATCGCTACTGGGACAAGTGGCTCACGGGCGGCGAGGTGCCACATCTCTTCGTCCTCGACCTCGCGTCGCGCACGCTCACGGACCTCACGCCCGAGGGCGCGGGATGGTTCGACTTCATGGAGCCTTCGGGCCAGTACGACATCGCGCCGGACGGCACGGAGATCGTCTACACGTCGAACTCGAGCACGCCGCCCCACTACCTGCTCCGGTGGTCGCTCTTCACGGTCCCCACGAACGGCAAGGGTCCGATCCGGTGCCTCACGCCCCCGGACGGCAAGCCGGAGAACGTCTCCGACGTCCACCGGCCTCGCTACTCGCCGGACGGGAAGTCGATCGTGTACGGCTTCCAGCGCGATCCCTTCTTCTACGCGGATCGCGTCCGGCTCGCCCGGTACGACCGGACGACGGGCGAGCACACGGTCTGGACCGAGGCGTGGGATCGCTCCGCGTCCGAGTGGGCGTTCCTGCCGGATGGATCGCTCGCGGTCGAGGCCGAGGACGAAGGGCGCGTCGCGATCTTCCACCTTGGAACCGCCGAGACCACGCCGCGGCGCGTGCACGCTTCGGGCACCGCCGCCGCGCTGCGCGCCGGCAAGGACGGCCGGATCTACTTCACGCAGCAGTCGCTCATCGCGCCCGCCGAAGCCGTCTCGATCCGGCCCGACGGGAGCGACCCCGTCGCGCACACCCGCTTCAACGCGCCGCTCCTCGAGGAGATCGCGATGGGCGAGGTGCGCTCGATGGTCTTCCGGGGAGCCGACGGGGATCCCGTACAGATGTACGTGATCCTGCCGCCCGGCTTCGATCCCTCGAGGAAGTACCCGCTCGTGCAGGTCATTCACGGCGGGCCGCACGCGATCTCGGGGGACAACTTCCACTTCCGCTGGAATCCGCAGCTCTTCGCCGCGCCCGGATACGTCGTGGCGACGGTGAACTTCCACGGATCGACATCATGGGGGCAGGAGTTCGCGGCCTGCATCCAGGGGGGGCACGGGGACAAACCCTACACGGACATCATGAACGCGACCGACGCGCTGATCGCGACGGGCTTCGTCGACGAGACGCGCATGGCCGCGGCCGGAGGATCCTACGGCGGCTATCTCGTCTGCTGGATCGCCGGCAACACCGACCGCTTCCGCTGCCTGATCAATCATGCGGGAGTCTTCGACCTGATCGCGGAGTACGGAAGCGACATCACGCAAGGACGTCACCAGGCATACGGCGGCGAGCCGTGGGACCACCTCGAGGCGATCGACCGATGGAATCCCGCCCGGTTCGCCCGGGGCTTCACGAGCCCCATGCTGGTGATCCATGGCGAGCGCGACT
This sequence comes from Candidatus Eisenbacteria bacterium, assembly GCA_035712245.1. Lineage (GTDB taxonomy): Bacteria > Eisenbacteria > RBG-16-71-46 > SZUA-252 > SZUA-252 > WS-9. Next base: position 4,771 of record DASTBC010000159.1, on the reverse strand, counting down.
ACCGCGTCCCGCACGGACAGGCGCTCGCCGTGTACAACATCTACCAGGCCAAGCGGGTCGAGTCGCGGCTCGTCTTCTTCCCGGACGAGAATCACTGGGTGCTGAAGCCGAAGAACTCGATCGTGTGGAATCGCGAAGTGCGGACCTGGCTCGAACGATTTCTGCGGGGTTCCGGATCCGGGACCTCATAGGAGGTACCACATGACGGCAATCACCAACCGAACGCTCATGGCGCGAACGAGCTTCCTTCTCGTCGCGATTCTATCGATCGCCCTCCTCGCATGGGGCTGTGGCGATCAGCAGTCCGCCATCGCCGAGCGCGGCAAGGAGCAGGCGGACAAGACCGACGCGAACGCGGGCAACGAAGGCGGCGGCGACCGTGTGGCTCGCGCTCCGAGCTCCTTGACGCTCCCGTCCGGCACCGTGATGGTCGGCACGCTCCAGACCCCGATCAATACCGGCAAGAACGACGAAGGCGATCCCGTGAGCCTCCGCCTCTCGAGCTCCGAGCGCGTGGGCGGCGTCGTCGCGGTTCCCGCCGGGTCGTCGATCCACGGGACGTGCACGCTCGTGGACGGCGCGGGCCGGGTCGCGGGAGGGGCGAAGCTCACGATCCGCTGGACGAACCTCAACACTCCGGACGGCAGGTCGTACGCCATCTCGGCGGTGCCGCTCCGCCTCGAAGGAAAGGGTGACGCCAAGGAGAGCGCGATCGAGATCGGCGGAGGCGCGGTCGCGGGAGGCATTCTCGGCGGCGTCCTCGGCGGCAAGGACGACATCGCGAAGGGCGCCGCGGCCGGCGCGATCGTCGGTACCGGTATCGCGGTCGCCACGAAGGGCGATCAGATCGTGCTGCCGGCGGGACAGAAGATCCAGGTCACGCTGAACGAGCCGGTCCGCATCAGCCGCTCGGGCGCCTAGAGCGCCGCCCGGAAGGGCATCATGCGCTGGTCTTGGCAGGTCGCGAAGGTCGCGGGGATTCCGATTCGGATCCACGCGACCTTCGTCCTGTTTCTCGTCTTCCTCTACGTGGTGCTCGCGCGCGGGCGGTCCGCCGCGGAGGCCGCGGAGTGGATCGGGTTCCTGCTCGCGCTCTTCGGTTGCGTCGTCCTGCACGAGCTGGGACACGCGATCACCGCCCGCCGCTACGGCGTGAAGACGCGGGACATCACGCTCCTCCCGATCGGCGGGGTCGCGAGGCTCGAGCGCATTCCGGAGAAGCCCGCGCAGGAGATCGCGGTGGCGCTCGCCGGACCCGCGGTGAACGTGGTGATCGCGATCGCGCTCCTCGCCTTCCTCGTGTGGTCCGGCGTGTGGGAGACGATCCGGAACCCGGTCGAGCTCCAGGAGAGCTTCGCGGGGCGGCTCCTCGTGTACAACGTCTTCCTCGCCCTCTTCAACCTGATCCCGGCGTTTCCCATGGACGGCGGGCGCGTCCTGCGCGCGCTCCTCGCGATCAAGCTCGACTACGTGCGCGCCACGCAGATCGCCGCGAGCGTGGGGCAGGGGATCGCGCTCCTCTTCGGTCTCTTCGGGCTCTGGGGGAACCCGATCCTCCTCTTCATCGCGCTCTTCGTCTTCATCGGCGCGGGACAGGAGGCCGCGGCCGTGCAGATGCGCTCCGCTTTCGACGGCGTTCCGGTGGGACGCGCGATGATCCGCGACTTCCGCGCGCTCCGTCCCACGGACCCGCTCTCGCGCGCCGTGGAGCTCCTCCTGGCCGGACATCAGCAGGACTTTCCCGTCCTCGCCGCGCCGGGGGAGATGCCGGGAATCCTGACGCGGGCGGATCTCCTCCGCGCGCTGGCGAGCGGCCGCACGGACCGGCCCGTGCACGAGATCGCCCGCACGACCTGCGGCACCGCGCACCCGAGGGATCTCCTCGACCGGGTCTTCCTTCGCATGCAGGAGACCGGATGCCCGGCCGTGCCGGTCGTGGAGGCGGACGGCACGCTCGTGGGGATGGTGACGCTCGAGAACGTGGGCGAGCTCGCGATGGTGCAGGCCGCGCTCTCGAAGTCGCGGAGCGCGCGCCCGAGCTAGCTTCTCGCGATCTCCTCGGCGAACGGGTCGGATCCGATCAGGCTCGAGAGATCCTCGCCCCGGGGGAGCCGGATCCAGAGCGTCGACCCTCCATCCGGCGACGTGCGCGCGCCGACCTTCCCCCCGTGCAGCTCCACGAACCGGCGCGACAGATGGAGTCCGAATCCGTGGCCTTCCTTGCAGCGCGGGTGGCGATCTCCCGTGTTCTCCAGGTCGAAGACGCCGGCGGACGAGTCTTCCGGCATGGGCGGGCCCGGATCGCGGATCTCGATCAGGACTCCTTCCGCCGTGAGCGAGGAGAGAAGCCGCACGCGGCCACGCTGGGGCGAGAAGCGGAGCGCGTTGCGGAGGAGGTGCGAGACCGCCTGGCGGAGCTTCGAGGGATCGAGGTGCTGGTCGGGGATGGAAGCGTCCAGGTCCAGGTCCACCGCGACGCGGCGCGCCTCGGTCTGTTCGCGCAGGGAGTCCAGCGCGGACCGGATCACCCGGTTCACGTTGTCGAGGCGGAGGTCCAGGAGGTAGCGGCCCAGCTCGAGCCGGACGAGGTCCAGCACGTCCTCGATGAGAACGACCAGGCGGTCGGCCTCTCCCTGGAGCCGGATCGAGAACTCGCGCCGCATGGCCGGCGTCATCGCCTTGTCGTTTTGATCCAGGATCTCCGCGTACGCGATGAGCGCGGTGAGGGGCGCCTTGAGCTCCGAGGCGGCCGCCGTGAGGAACACGTCGCGGAACGCGCTCGCCGCGCGCTCCTCCTCGAGGGGCGACACGGTTCCCGCGGAAGCCGCGGCGCGGCGGACACGCAGCTGCGCCTGCGCGCGGTCGATCACCGGGGCGACGTTCTCGGCGAAGAGCTGCCCGATGTCCCGATGCTCGAGCCGGAACCGATCCGCCTTCAGCGCCCGGCATGCCTGGAGGACCGCGACGCATCGGTTGGCCACGCACACGGGGAGGATCAGGACCGAGCCCGCGTCGGGGTGCGAACCGAAGAACTCCGCGAAGCGCGCGTCCCGCTCGCCCGCCTTCATGAGAACGGGCTCGCGGTGCCGCGCCGCCCAGCCCACCGGACCCTCACCCACGGTGACGACCGGCTCGGGCCCGCGGACCACGAGGCCGAAGGTCGCGTGGGACGACAGCGTTCTCCCCTCCTCGTCGGCGAGGAAGAGCGTCACGTCCTGCGAATGGAGCGAGGTCGCGAGGCGTCGTACCGTGATCTCCGCCACGGTGCCGAGCGGCAGGTCCATGTGCAGCGTGTTGCCGAGCTGGAAGAGCGAGATGAGCTCGCCGAGGCGGCCCCGCGCCTGCTCGAGCTCCATCTCGTCGTGGCGCAGCTTGCGGCGCAGCTGCACGAGCTGGGCGTGCTGGTGCGCCATGTAGAGACAGAAGAGCGTGGTGAGACCGATCAGCCCGATGAGGAGCGAGGACTCGCCGCTGGGGGCGAGGTCGCCCAGCACGCCCGATCGCGCGAGTCCGAGGTAGAGGCTCGGGATGGCGACGCAGAACGCGACGACGATGAGGAGGATCGCGAGCCCGAGCAGCGCCCACGACCGCCGGTCGAACTGGGTCTCGGTCGTGGAGTGCTTGGCGCGATCGGTTCCGGGCACGGGGGGACGCCTCCTGACGATGGGTTTCAGCGCATGGATCGGCAGGAGACCGGCCCATCTGGAGCCCGGCACGCGTCCGTCGCGGGTTCCGGCCCCGTGTATCTTCCACTCTTTCCCTTTGTCGCCTTGAGGGTTAGAGTGACCAGCCCATGAGCGTCCTGAAGAGCCACGTGAAGACCGCGGCCCCGGAGTTCCAGGCCAACCGGAAGCACCACGAACGTCTGGCCGCCGACCTTCGGGAGCGGATCGAGGTCGTGCGCCGCGGAGGGCCGCCCCAGGCGGTCGAGCTCCACCGGAGCCGCGGGAAGCTCCTCCCCCGCGAGCGGATCGAGCAGCTCCTCGATCCGGACACGCCCTTCCTCGAGCTCTCCGCGCTGGCCGCGGGGGGCGAGTACGGAAACGAGGTTCCCTCGGCCGGGATCGTGACCGGGATCGGCATGGTCTCGGGGCGCGAATGCATGATCGTGGCGAACGACGCCACGGTGAAGGGGGGCACCTACTACCCGCTCACCATGAAGAAGCACATCCGCGCGCAGGAGATCGCGCTCGAGAACCGCCTCCCCGCGATCTACCTCGTCGATTCCGGCGGCGTCTTCCTCCCCATGCAGGCCGAGGTCTTCCCGGACAAGGAGCACTTCGGGAGGATCTTCTACAACCAGGCGATCATGTCGGCGCGGGGCATCCCGCAGGTCGCGGCCGTGCTCGGCATGTGCACCGCGGGCGGCGCGTACGTTCCCGCCATGTCGGACGAGAACGTCATCGTCAAGGGAACCGGGACGATCTATCTCGGCGGTCCCCCGCTCGTGAAGGCGGCGACGGGCGAGGAGGTGACGCCGGAGGATCTCGGGGGCGCCGAGGTCCACTCGCGCGTGAGCGGCGTGACGGACCACATGGCCGCGAACGAGGAGGAGGCGCTCCACACCGTGCGCGACATCGTGGAGCGTCTGAACACGGTCAAGCGTGTCGACCTGGATCTCGCCGAGCCGGCCGATCCCCTCTATCCCGCCGAGGAGCTCTACGGCGTCCTTCCCACCGACACGAAGCAGCCCTATGACGTGCGCGAGGTGATCGCCCGGATCGTGGACGGCAGCCGCTTCGCGGAGTTCAAGGCGCTCTACGGCGAGACG
>DASTBC010000158.1 GCA_035712245.1 Candidatus Eisenbacteria bacterium | reverse complement strand
CCCTGCTGGACCGCCGCGCGACCCGCGTTGTCGCGATGCGGATGACGGTGCCGGCGATCCTGTTCTTGGAGAGCTCGAAGCCGCTCTCCTTCCTGGGGAGCCAGGCGCTGTACTTCTTCGAGCCGATGGTCCGGGCCTTCTTCTCGGTCCCGGAGTACGAGCGGTTCGCGCAGCTCCTCGAGCGGCGCGAGACCATGGAAGCCCTCCTCGTGAAGATCGAGGAGAAGGACGCGGCCGCGCGGAGCGCCGAGCGGGAAGCGAAGGCGAGGCGGCGAGCCGAGCGCGACGCGGCGCGGAACCGAAAGGAAACGACGTGAGCATTCCCAAGCCCGAAAATCTGAAGTCGATCCTCGCGACCGATTGCGGCAGCACGACCACGAAGGCGATCCTGATCGAGAAGCGCGACGGCGAGTACCGGCTCATCGTGCGCGGCGAGGCGCCGACGACGGTCGAGGCTCCCTTCGAGGACGTCACGCGCGGGGTTCTGAACGCGATCATGGAAGTGGAGGAGCTGGCCGGCCGGAAGATCCTGGACGGGGAGACGATCCTCTCGCCCCAGAACGGGAACGTCGGCGTGGACCTCTACATCTCGACGTCGAGCGCCGGCGGCGGGCTCCAGATGATGGTCTCGGGCGTCGTGAAGACGATGACCGGGGAGAGCGCGCAGCGCGCCGCCCTCGGCGCGGGCGCCATCGTGATGGACGTCATCGCGAGCAACGACGGACGGCTCCCGCACGAGAAGATCAAGCGCATCCGCCAGCTCCGTCCGGACATGATCCTCCTCTCCGGGGGCGTGGACGGCGGCACGACCTCGCACGTGGCCGAGATGGCCGAGCTCCTCGCCGCGGCCGATCCGAAGGCGCGCCTCGGCGCCGGGTACGAGCTCCCCGTCATCTACGCGGGCAACAAGGACGCGCGCGGGATCGTGGAGGAGCGCCTCGCGAAGAAGACCGCCCTCGTCATTACCGACAACCTGCGCCCCGTCCTCGAGCGGGAGAACCTCTCGCCGGCGCGCGACAAGATCCACGATCTCTTCATGGAGCACGTGATGGCGCACGCGCCCGGGTACAAGAAGCTCATGACCTGGAGCCCCGTGCCGATCATGCCGACCCCCGGCGCGGTCGGGCTCATCATGGAGACGATCGCCCGCGACGAGGGGATCAACGTCATCGGCGTGGACATCGGCGGCGCGACCACCGACGTCTTCTCCGTGTTCCAGGGCGTCTTCAACCGCACCGTGAGCGCGAACCTCGGGATGTCCTACAGCGTCTCGAACGTGCTCGCGGAGGCGGGGCTCCCGAACATCCTCCGCTGGGTGCCGTTCGAGATCTCGGAGCCGGACCTCCGGAACCGGATCAAGAACAAGATGATCCGCCCCACCACGATCCCGCAGACGCTCGAGGAGCTGATCATCGAGCAGGCGATCTCGCGCGAGGCGCTGCGGCTGGCGTTCGAGCAGCACAAGATGCTCGCGGTCGGCCTGAAGGGCGTGCAGCAGGAGCGGACGATCTCGGACACGTTCGAGCAGACGGGGAGCGGCGCGACGCTGGTCCGCCTCGACCACCTCGACCTCCTCGTGGGGAGCGGCGGCGTCCTCTCCCACGCGCCGCGGCGCTCCCAGGCGGCGCTCATGCTGCTCGACGCGTTCCTCCCCGAGCACATCACCGAGCTCGCGGTCGACTCGATCTTCATGATGCCGCAGCTGGGCGTGCTCTCCACGGTCCACCCGCAGGCCGCGAAGCAGGTCTTCGAGAAGGACTGCCTGATCCGCCTCGGGTCGAGCGTGGCCCCGGTGGGGCCGGGCAAGGAGGGGATGGCGATGCTCAAGGTCTCGCTCGAGCTGCCCGGCGGGAAGCGGGAGGACTTCTCCGTGCCGTACGGGGAGCTCCGCCTGGTTCCGCTCGGCGAGGGCCAGACCGCGACCGCAGTCCTACGTCCGGAGAAGTCGTTCGACGTCGGCGCGGGGAAGGGCAAGGAGCGGTCGGTCACGCTGAAGGGCGGCGAGGTCGGGCTCATCTTCGACTGCCGCGGACGCCAACCCTTCGGGCTCCCGGAGGATCGGACCAAGCGGATCGGGAAGCTCGCGGACTGGAACGACGCCCTCGACATCTACCCGGTCGCGGCCGCCGCGGCGAGGAGCTGAGCCATGGCCCACTCGTACACACCAGGACTCAAGGTCGCCCCGTACACGACGCTCCGGCGCGAGCGGAAGCTCCCGCTCGCCGGCACCGTGCTGGCGAAGGTCGGCCAGCAGGTCGAGGCGGAGACGGTCGTGGCGCGGACGGAGCTTCCCGGAAACGTGCAGACGGTGAATGCGGCGAACATCCTCGGCGTCCTTCCCGAGGACGTGCCGGATTGCCTCGTGAAGCCGGTGGGATCCCCGGTGAAGAAGGGCGAAGCCTTCGCGGAGAGCCGGTCTTTCTTCGGCCTCTTCCGCTCGAAGTGCGTCGCGCCGGTGGACGGCACGCTCGAGAGCCTCTCCACCGTCACCGGGCAGGCGATCCTCCGCGAGGCGCCGATCCCCGTCGAGGTGGACGCGTACGTCGACGGCACGGTGGTCGAGGTGCACGAACGACAGGGCGTGACGGTCGAGACGAAGGGGAGCTTCATCCAGGGAATCTTCGGAATCGGCGGTGAGACGTGCGGGATCCTCCACGTCTGCGTCCAGAAGCCCTCCGACGTCCTCACCGAGGCAATGATCGGCGACGACGCGCGCGGGAAGATCCTCGTCGGGGGCTCGCACGTGAGCACGAAGGTGCTCCGCCACGCGATCTCGAAGGGGGCGCGAGGGGTGGTGATCGGCGGCTTCGACGACCACGACCTGCGCGAGTTCCTGGGCTACGACCTGGGCGTCGCGATCACCGGCTCCGAGGAGAAGGGGCTCACGCTCGTCGTGACGGAGGGCTTCGGCGAGATCCCCATGGCCAACCGCACGTTCGAGCTCTTGAAGAGCTGCGAGGGCCGGAAGGTCTCCGTGAGCGGCGCCACCCAGATCCGCGCCGGCGTGCTCCGCCCCGAGATCGTCGCCCCGCGTGCGGCCGAGGCGTCCCTCCGGGGCGACGGCAGCCAGGAACACGGCGGACTCGAGCTGGGGAGCCAGATCCGGGTCATCCGCGAGCCCTACTTCGGCCGGCTGGGGAAGGTCGTGGCCCTGCCGCCCGAGCTCGTGGCGCTCGAGACCGAGGCCAAGGTTCGCGTTCTCGAGGTCGACTTCGGGAGCGGGGCTCGCGCGATGCTGCCGCGAGCCAACGTGGAGATGATCGAGACGTAGGGCAAAGCCGCTTGACAGTGCTCCGCGGCGCCCCTATGGTTTCCGCCGGTCGCCGGGCCGATCCACACATGGAGGAACTGCTTCTCGTGCTGAGGTTCGACGGCGGCAAGCTACGCGCGACGGTTCCCTTCGAGGGAGCACGGCGCTGATCGCTCCCTCCAGGCCTCCCGTTTCCTTCCGGTCCCGCTCGAGCAGGCTCCTCTCGCTCGGCGCGGTCACGCTCACGCTCTTCCTCACGCTTCCGCCTTCGGTCGCGTCCTCGTTCCCGATCACGGCCTCGGACGCGCCCAGCGACGGCGGCGGCAGGGTCACGCTGACGTGGGCCGCTCCCGCCACGGCGCCCGCCTCCTGGCTCCTCGTGCGACGGGAGGAAGGCGGCACGTTCGCCCCGGTGGACACGATCGAAGGCGGCGCCACGAGCTACATCGACGAGGGCGCCGAAGGAGACGTGGCCTACGAGTATCGCCTCGTCGCGCAGCCCCCGGAGCCCGGGCTCGATTCGGAGATCTCGGCGCCCGTTCGCGCCCGGGCCAACTGGTTCGACCGGACGAAGTTCAACGTCCTCGTCGTCGTGGGCTTCTTCTGCCTCCTCCTCTTCATCTACATCCGCCGGTCCGAGGGGGGCGTTCAGTGGACGTTCCGCTCGATCCCCGGCCTCGCCGCCATCGAAGAGGCCATCGGCCGCGCGACCGAGATGGGGAAGAGCGTCCTCTACGTGCCCGGCGTCCAGGAAATCGACGACATCCAGACGATCGCGAGCATGATCCTGCTCGGCCGCGTCGCGCGGATGACCGCGAAGTACGAGACGGATCTCATGGTTCCGACGAACTCCCCGGGGGTGTACACCGTGGCGGAGGAGGTCGTGAAGTCCGGCTACTCCGACGTGGGGCGGTCGGACATGTACCGCTCCGACCAGGTCCGGTACATCACTTCGGAGCAGTTCGCGTACGTGGCCGCGGTGAACGGGCTCATGCTCCGCACGAAGCCGGCCGCGAACCTCCTGCTCGGGGCGTTCTTCGCCGAGTCGCTGCTCCTCGCGGAGACCGGACACTCGGTCGGCGCGATCCAGATCGCCGGGACGGCCAACGTGCACCAGATGCCGTTCTTCGTCGTCGCGTGCGACTACACGCTCATCGGCGAGGAGTACTTCGCCGCGAGCGCGCTCCTCTCCAACGATCCCCGGCTCCTCGGGAGCCTCAAGGCGTCGGACATCATCAAGATCTTCCTGATCGTCGTCATCGTCCTCGGGTGCGTCCTGGCCACGTCCGGCCAGACGTGGCTGGGCGACTTCTTCGCCACTCAGTGAGGCACGCACGGTGAAGCGCACGGTCCCCTTCCTGATCACGATGGCCGCGGGGCTCTTCATGCTCGTCGCCTTCTTCGTGCCGCATCCCTCGGTGCGCGTCCTCTACACCGAGATGCAGACCTGGGCGATCGTGGTCGTGGGCTTCACGTACGTGCTCGGTGTCGCGAACCTCCTCCGCATCAACACGCGCCACGTGGCCCGCCGGGAACGCGACTGGCCGTTCAAGATCGTCCTCATCGCGGGGCTTCTCGCGACGATGGCGATCGGGTTCTCGGAAGGCATCAGCGATATCATGGATCCAAGCGTGCTCGGGTACTCCGAGACCGGCTCGCGCTTCCAGTGGGTCTATATCACCTTCTACTCGCCCATGTCCGCCACGATGTTCGCGCTCCTCGCGTTCTTCATCGCGTCCGCCGCGTTCCGCGCCTTCCGCATCCGGTCGTTCGAGGCGATGCTGCTGGCGATCGCCGCCTTCATCCTCATGCTCGGCCGGGTCCCGCTGGGGAACGCGATCCACCCCGTCATTCCGGGCGCCGCCGACTGGCTGATGGAGATCCCCCAGAACGCCGCGAAGCGGGGGATCCTGATCGGGGCGGCGCTCGGGGTCATCGCGACCGGCATGCGGGTCATCCTGGGCATGGAGAAGACCTACGGCGGCGGGGAGGGCTCGTGAGTCTCCTGACCTCGCTCCGGAACCTGGACCGGCGCTGGATCTTCCTCGCCGTCGGGCTCCTCGTGATCCTGCCCCTCGTCTTCGGGCTCCACATCGCTCCCGTGCAGCCCAGCTTCCGCGCCCGTGGATTCTACGACGCGATCGAGCGGCTTCCCGAGGGGTCCACGGTGCTCCTGGCGGGGGACTACGACCCGGGCACCGCCGCCGAAAACTACCCGATGCACCTCGCGGCGGCGCGCCACCTCATGCGCCGGAACATGAAGATCATCGCCCTCGCGCTCTACCCGGCCGGGCCGCCGCTCACGGACCAGGTCCTGGCGATCGCGGGGCAGGAGTTCGGCAAGCAGCCCGGCGTGGACTACGTGAACCTGGGCTACAAGGTGGGGAACGAGCTCGTGATGTCGTCCATGGGACAGAGCATTCCGCGGACGTTCCCGATGGACAAGGCCGGCACGCCGGTCGAGCAGATCCCCGTGATGCGAGGGATCCAGAACTTCGGGCAGATCAAGCTCCTCGTCAGCATCAGCGCGGGCTATCCCGGCACCAAGGAGTGGGTGCAGCAGGTCGTGTCGCGATTCCACCTCCCGATGGTCGCGGGCGTGACCGCGGTGAGCGCGCCCGAGTACTACCCGTATCTCCAGGCCGGCCAGCTCCAGGGCCTCCTCGGAGGGATGGCCGGCGCCGCGGAGTACGAGGTGCTGGTCGAGAAGCCTGGGCTGGCGACCCGCGGGATGGACGCCCAGTCGCTCGCGCACCTCTTCATCGCGTTCATGATCGTGCTGGGGAATCTCGCGTTCCTGCCGGAGCGGAAGAACGGAGGCGGGCGCCCGTGAACCTGGCCACCGACTTCAGCATCTGGATCGCGGCATTCCTCACGCTCGGGATCTTCAGCTTCCTCTACCGCGACAACCCCGTGTACAAGTTCTGCGAGCACCTCTTCGTGGGCGTCTCGGCGGGCTACTACGTCGTGCTCACGATGATGTCTTCCGTGTACCCGAACATGGTCCGTCCGCTCTTCACGGACTTCACCGGGGGCCTGCACTCCCTCCTCCTGATCCCGTTGATCCTGAGCATCATGCTCTTCTCGCGCTTCTTTCCGCGCGGGGACTGGCTCTCGCGGTGGCCCATCGCGTTCATTCTCGGCGTGTACCCGGCGCTCCGAATCACCGGGTTCGGCCAGGGGGACCTCGTGGAGCAGGTGCACGGGAGCATCCTCCCGCTCTGGATCCCCGGCGACCCGGGCGGCTCGATCGGGAACGTCCTCCTCGTGACCGGGCTCGTCTGCACGCTGATCTTCTTCTTCTTCTCGAAGGAGCACAAAGGGGCGCTCGGCGGCACGGCGCGGCTGGGGATCTATTTCCTCATGGTCAGCTTCGGCGCCTCGTACGGGTACACGGTCATGGCGCGCGTGTCGCTCCTGATCGGACGCGTGATGTTCCTGCTCGACGACTGGCTGGGCGTCCTGCGATTCTGAGTCCGGCATGCCGGACACCCCCGAGCTCCTGATCCTTCCGCACCGCCGCGCTCCCGCGGCCGCGCAGATGTCGCTCGACGCCGCGCTCCTCGGCTGGGCCTCGGCGGAGGGCGGTGCCGGGCGCGCCGTGTACCGAACGTACGGCTGGTCCCGTCCGACCCTGAGTCTCGGAAGGGCGGAGCCCTTTCCGGAAGGCTGGGATGAAGAGGCGATTCGCCGGGCGGGAATCGACGTGGTGCGAAGGCCGACCGGAGGGGACGCGGTGCTCCACGACACCGAGCTCACGTTCGCGGTCGCCGCGGCGCTCCCGGGACGGTGGGGGCTCCGGCCCCGCGGCTTCGCCGACCTCGTGGCGGAGGCGCTCGCGTCGGCCCTCCGGGACGCCGGCCTCGACGCGGAGCGCACGGGCGCTCCGACGGAAACGGTCGCGGCCCGCCCGGGCGCCCATCCCTGCTTCGCGCGCACCGCGGCCGGGGAGGTGCGCGTGGGTAGGTACAAGGTCGCGGGGATCGCCTCCCGGTTCACGAGGGGTGCGGCCCTGAGCCACGCCTCGGTTCCACTCACGGGAGCGTTCCGCGATGTCGCGCGGTTCCGGACGGACGGCGCCGGGGCAGGGCTCGCCATCCAGGCCGGCGCGCGCGCCGCCTCGGAGCTCCTGGCGACGCCCATCGAGGAGAGACGGATCGCCGTGCGTCTGGGCGAGGCCCTGGCCGGTGCGCTTCGTGCCGTGCCTCGCGAGGTGGCGTTCGCCGATCTGGA
>DASTBC010000157.1 GCA_035712245.1 Candidatus Eisenbacteria bacterium | reverse complement strand
CGGGGGCGTGTCGCCGGCCGCACACATGGCGCCGTGATCGGCTCCGTGGTCCCCGCGCAGACGACCCTCTACGCCGAGGCCACGCGCCGGCTCACGGGCGCGGAGCCTCTCCTCGTGACGGCCAAGACCACCGCGCGCGTGAAGATCGAGTACCGCGACCCCGACTCCGTCGGCGCCGACCGGATCGCCAACGCGGTGGCCGCGCTCGAGCGCTACGGCGCTCCCGCCATCGTGGTCGACTTCGGCACCGCCACCACCTTCGATGTGCTCCTGAAGGGTCGCCGCTATGCGGGCGGCGTGATCGCGCCCGGGATCCTGACGGGAGCGGAACATCTCGTTCGACGAGCCGCGCGCCTCGGCGCCTTCGAGCTGAAGCCTCCGGATCGGGTGGTCGGGAAGAGCACGGAAGAGAGCCTCCAGTCGGGGGTCTTCTATGGCGCGGTCGGGGAGGTGGACTCGATCGTCAGGCGGATTTCGGAGGAGGAGAGGATCCAGCCCAAGGTGATCGCCACGGGCGGACTCGCCGCGGCGGTCGCGTCCCACTCGAGCACGATCCAGGAAGTCGATCCGGACCTCACCCTGTACGGGCTACGGCTCATCTTCGAGCGGCACGGCAGGCCATGAGAAAGGGGCCGCCCTGGCGGGCGACCCCGAGTTTCCTTCCGAGCCGGCGCTTGGGATGAGCTGCTTCACGCTCCGCCTCGGTGTGTGGAGGCGGAAGGAAGATATTTAGACACAATGGGTTGCCGCTGCCAAGCCATTCCCTGCATGCCGGCCCGACAGCCGCCGCGCACCATGGAAATCCCCATTGCGAGCACCGGACCGCTTCGTCTACATTGACCGTCAGTTAGCACTCTCCTCGCCCTAGTGCCAGAGGCGGCGCCGCCCAGGGGGGCGGCGGTACCAGACCTTCCGAAGGAGGAATACGTTCCATGGCCAAGCAGTTGCTGTTCGATGCGGCCGCGCGTGACGCGCTGCAGCGCGGTGTCGACAAGCTCGCCAACACGGTCAAGGTGACGCTAGGCCCCAAGGGGCGGAACGTCGTGATCGACAAGAAATTCGGCGCGCCGACGATCACGAACGACGGCGTGACCATCGCGAAGGAGATCGAGCTCGAGAATCCCTACGAGAACATGGGTGCGCAGATGGTGAAGGAAGTCGCGACGAAGACGCAGGACGTCTCGGGCGACGGCACCACCACGGCGACCATCCTCACGCAGGCGATCATGCAGCACGGCCTCCGTCACGTCGCGGCGGGCGCGAACCCCATGTTCCTGAAGCGCGGCATCGACCGCGCGGTCCAGACCGTGACGGCCGAGCTCAAGAAGATGTCGAAGACGATCAAGACGCCGGAGGAGATCGCGCAGGTCGCGACCATCTCGGCGAACAACGATCCCGAGACCGGGAAGCTCATCGCGGACGCGATGGACAAGGTCGGGAAGGACGGCGTCATCACGGTCGAGGAGGCGAAGAGCCTCGACACCTCGCTCGAGGTCGTCGAGGGGCTCCAGTTCGACCGCGGCTATCTCTCGCCCTACTTCGTGACCGATCCCGAGCGCATGGAAGCCGTGATCGAGGACGGGCTCGTCCTGATCCACGACAAGAAGATCTCGTCGATCAAGGACATCCTGCCGATCCTCGAGAAGGTGGCCCAGACCGGGAAGCCGCTCCTCATCATCGCCGAGGACATGGAGGGCGAGGCCCTCGCGACCCTGGTGGTGAACAAGCTCCGCGGCATCCTCAACACCTGCGCCGTGAAGGCGCCGGGCTTCGGCGATCGCCGGCGCGCCATGCTCGAGGACATCGCGATCCTCACGGGCGGGCGGCTCATCACCGAGGAGGCGGGCTTCAAGCTCGAGAACGCCGTGCTCAACGATCTCGGCAAGGCCAAGCGCATGGTGGTCGACAAGGACAACACGACGATCGTCGAGGGCGGCGGGAAGAAGGCGGACATCAAGGGCCGCGTGGATCAGATCCGCAAGGAGATCGAGGACTCCACGTCGGACTACGACAAGGAGAAGCTCCAGGAGCGCCTCGCGAAGCTCGCGGGCGGCGTCGCGGTGGTGCACGTGGGCGCTGCGACGGAGATCGAGCTGAAGGAGAAGAAGGCGCGCGTCGAGGACGCCCTCGCGGCCACGAAGTCGGCGGTGGAGGAGGGGATCGTGCCCGGCGGTGGCGTCGCGCTCCTTCGCGCGCAGAAGGCCGTACAGGCGCTCCAGGCCACGGGCGACGAGAAGTCCGGGATCGACATCATCGCGGCGGCGCTCGAGATTCCGGCGCGGACGATCGCGGCCAACGCGGGCGCCGAGGGCTCCGTGATCGTGGAGAAGGTGAAGTCCCTTCCCGCGGCGCAGGGCTACAACGCGGCCACGGGTGAGTTCACGGATCTGGTCGCGGCGGGCATCGTCGA
>DASTBC010000156.1 GCA_035712245.1 Candidatus Eisenbacteria bacterium | reverse complement strand
GCGATCCTGGAGCGGCTGATCGCCGAAGAGGGGCTCCGGGTCGTCGGAGCCGAGTACGCGCTGGAATCGGGGGAGGTGGAGTTCTTCGAAGGGACGGAGGCCCTGGCCAGCGCGAAAGGCCAGTCGACCGGCGCCTGAAGCGCGCCCGTATCAGCCCCATTCGTAGTTTACATAATAGTTCTTATCTGACATTGCCTGGGCCGCTTCGACGGCGTCACACCTGCGCGGTCTTCCACCTCCCGCGCGTGAAGAGCCAGAGCGTGAAGAGCCCCACCGACGTCTCCGAGACGAACACGCCCCAGAACACGCCCGAGTGCCCCCAGCCGAGCTTCACCGCGAGCAGCCACGACAGCGGAATCTGGATCAGCCAGAAGAACACGAGGTTGATCCAGGTCGGCGTGGCCGTGTCGCCCGCGCCGTTGAAGGCCTGGACCGAGACCATCCACCAGCCGTAGACGAAGAGCGAGTACGAGAGGATCCGGAGCCACTCGGCGCCGACCGCGATCACCGCCGGGTCCGTGGTGAAGAAGCCGATCAGCTCGCGCGGAAGCGCGAAGAACGCGACCGCCACCGCGATCAGGTACGCCATGTTGTACGCCCCGATTCGCCACACCGAGGCCTCCGCGCGATCCGGCTGCTTCGCGCCGAGATTCTGTCCCACGAGCGTCGCCGCCGCGTTGGACATACCCCAGGCCGGCATCATGGTGAACATCATGATGCGGATCGCGATCGTGGCGCCGGCCACGGCCTGGCTGCCGATGTCCGAGAGGATCCGCATGAGGAAGATCCACGAGGTCATGCCGACGATCATCTGGCCGATTCCTCCGAACGACGTTCGCAAGATGTTCCACAGGATCGCGCCGTGCCAGACGATCTGGGACCGCAGCACGCGCAGGTGGTGTCCTCCGCGGAACAGGATCCAGAGCTGCAGCAGCACGCCGGAGCCCCGGCCGATCGTCGTCGCCATCGCGGCGCCCTGGATGCCGAACGCCGGGATCGGACCCAAGCCGAAGATCAGGACCGGGCAGAGCACGATGTTGAGGCTGTTCGCGAACCAGAGCACGCGCATGGCCGCGGACGGATCGCCCGCGCCGCGGAAGATCGCGTTGATCGTGAAGAGCAGCAGGATCACGACGTTGCTGCCGAGCGCCCACTGCATGTACCGGTAGCCATGCTCGAGCGTCCAGGCGTCGGCGCCCATGAGCCTCAGAAGGTCCTTCGCGAACACGACGCCCGCGATCGCGAACGGAACGGACGCCAGGAGCGCGATCCAGATGGCCTGTACCGCCGTCACCGCGGCCTCGTCGCGCTTCCCTTCCCCGACGCGGCGGGCCACCACGGCGGTCACCGACATGGCGAGGCCCATCCCGACCGAGTACAGGAGGAACAGCATCGTCTCGGTCAGCCCCACGGTGGCGACGGCCGAGGAGCCGAGCTTCCCGACGAAGTAGATGTCGACCACCGCGAAGGTCGACTCGAGCACGAGCTCCAGCACCATCGGGACGGCCAGCAGGAAGACCGCGCGATTCAGCGGGATCTTCGTGTAGTCCGCGCCGGTGCCGCGAATCGCGTCGCGCAGCTCGGACCAGACGGAGCGGCGGCTCGGGTCGGCGGAGGGTGTCGGCTGCGATGGGGTGTCGGTCACGGGAGTGCGAGGAAACGAAGGCCCGCGGCCGCTCGCGGGGCGAGCCGCGGGTCCTTCAGGATCCCTTCGGCTCTTCCGGGAGCCGGTCCCTCACCTGCTGCACCAGGGTGGTGAGCTTCTCGAGGACGAACGAGGTGTGGCGGGTGTTCTCCTCGATGGCGAGGATCGCCTGGATGGACTGCGCCACCCAGATCAGGTTGATGAAGATGAGGAGCCCCGAGGCCGCGTACGTGAGCCAGAACTCGAGCTCCTCCATGTTCCGCGCGAACACGGCCCGGGCGACGGCGACGGGAGTCACGATCACGACCAGCGTGAGCACGATCCACGCGGCCACGCTGAACGCCTTCGAGAGCCGCCGGAGCAGCCAGAAGCGCTTCTCGCCGGTCGTTTGCATCAGAACGGCACCTTGTCCGCGGCCTCGGCCAGGAACGCGATCCGCGCGGGCTCGCCGGCCGCTCCCTTCGCCACGCCGTACGCGGTCACCAGGAGGAGCGCCATCCACACGACGAATTTGAGGATGGCTCCCAGGATGAGGCCGACCCAAGGAATCTGCCCGATCGACGCGTCGAAGATGGCGAACGCGATCGCGACGAGGATCTCGATCAGGAACAGGACGAAGCCCTGCCGGGCGTGAAGGCCGACGTAGCGGTTCTCGGGAAAGGCGAGGAGTCCGATGAAGCAGAGCCCCGGCAGGTACGCGACCGCGGCGAGGAGCCTCCCGCTCGCGATCTCCTCGGGAGGGATCGTGTGATCGTTCGTGTCGTTCACGGCGCCAGATACTACAGGGCGCAGAGGGGCCGTCAAGCGCCGCCTCCTGCCCCGGACCGCCGCATCCGGGCCGACCACGCGCCGGGCATCACAATGCCGACCAGTGGGTTAGATTGGGATCCTGAGAGATCGCGCGAAGCAGGAACCAGCCCGCAGAGGGGGCGACCTCCTCCGGACGCCCCCTCCGCTCGAGAACCACCTGGAAGCGGATCCGCTCCGCAGCCGGCGTCGACCCCTCCTCGCCCGTCCTCTTCCCCGCGAGCCGGGAAAGCGGAATTCGAGCTTCCACGATCTCGCCGGCCGCGTACTCGCCCGCGTCCTTCCCGCGCGCCTTCCCGTCCCACTTCGGAACCCCGGCGCCCTCGAGCGCCATCCGGACGCGCCGCTCCGGCGGTCCGGGAAACACGAGCGCGAGCCCGACCGTCCGGTCCCCCCGGGCCTCCGGCGCGAGATCCACGCGCACGTGAAGGCTCGTGCCGTCGGTGCCGTACCGCACTTCCAGGAGCGCGCCCGAGGTCCGGTGCATGCTCCCGCTCCCGCCCGCGGCGAGATATCGCGCCGCGTCCCTCCATTCGAAGAAGTCCGTGACCCTGCCGTCGAGGACCGGGCGCACGTGGGGCGTCGCCGCGATCGGGTCCGTACCGTCCGCGGCCGTCGCGATCGAGGCGGCCGCGGTATCCGCGTCCTCGCGCAGGCTCGACCGGAGGGACGCGGGCGCCTCCTCGCCCGCGCACGCGTAGGCGCGCGCGAGATGGGAGCGGAAGAGGCGGTCGAAGTCCGCGCGGTGCTCGCTCGGGTGATCGTCGCCGTACCACCAGTACCAGTCGCTCGCCTCGGCCGCGTGGATGGCCGCGAGCCCTTCCTGGACCCGCTCCTTCGACACCTTCGCGCGCGCGAGCGCGGCGCGCGCGCGGCCCAGCTCGTCCCACGCTCGGTTCTTGTCGGGATGCCCCACCCAGATCCCGAGGTCCTGGCGAATCCACGACCCGACCGGAACGTGACGGAGCGTGTCGGTGGGCGGCATTCGCTCGAGCGCCTCGGACACGGTGAGCGGCTCGACGCCGGGATCGCGCTCGAGCAGCGCATAGAGCGCCGTGAGAAACGGCACGCCGTCGTCCTCGTACGTCTCCCAGCAATTCTCGCCGTCCAGAATGACCGTCACGAGCGGAGACGCCCCGGCGCCGCCCGACGCCGAGGTCGCCGCCACCGCGGCCGCGCCGGCCGCCTTCACGCGAGCGACGAAGTCCTCCGCGGCGTGCCTCGGATTCCAGTGCGCGTAGGTGAAGCCGATCAGGTCGGAGAGCTTCCGGTCCCGGAACACCATGTCGATCGATCCCGCCGGGGTCTCGACGCGATACGGACGGTAGAGCGCCGCCGGCCATGGCGCGGCCGGAGCGCCATCCCGCTTCGCGAGCGCCGCGCCGAGCACGGCCTCGTCGGACGCGACCCACCGGAATCCGGAGTCCGCGAGAATGCGGAGCGTCGCGTCGTCGACGGCGCCCTCGGGCGGCCACGTGCCGCGAGGTGGCGCCTCGAACCGCGCCGTGTGCGTGGCGCGCGCGCTCCGGATCTGCGCCTCCGCGTCCTCGGGAGCGCGAAACCGCGAGGACGGGAGCGGAATTCCCGCCGACACGGCGCGCGGCGCGTCCGTGTCCACGACCAGGGGGAGAATCGGATGATGGTGGGCCGACGTGATGAGCTCGATCTGCCCCGTCTCCTCGAGGGCGCGGTACTCCGCCGCCACCGAGCCCGCGCAGGCGACTCCCCAGTCGAGGAGGGCGCGCTTCTCCTCCTCGGTGAATCCCTCCCCTTTCGCGAAGAGCGCGCGGAGCGGCTCCTCGTGACGGTGGAGCGGATCGGTCCACGCGAGGTGAAACCAGACCTGGAGGTCCCGGAGCTCCGGCTCGGTGAGCGACCGAGTCCGCGCGGCCTCGCGCAACGCTCGGTATCGCGGGAACGGCGCGACCATGCGGTCCTGGTTCAGATCGAAGAACCGCCGCCGGACGAACTCGCGCTCCTCCTCCCCGAGATCGGCCGCCGGCTTCCGGGCGACGTCGAGGTACGGGTCGGAGACGCCGCGCGCGATCGCCTCGAGCTGATCGAGGAGGACCGGCGTGAGATTGAACGTGACGTGAGCGCCGGGCGTGCGACGGAGGATCGCCGGCATGTCGCGGTAATCCTTCGTGGCGTGGAGCCGGGTCCACGGAAGCAGGAACGAACCGGTCTCGGGATCCCGATAGCTCGGCTGGTGCATGTGCCACACCAGCGCGAGCGAAACCGGAGCCGGCATGCGCCGGCTCGCTACGGTGCGGCGGGAGTCGCGGGGGCGGCGGTCGTCGACGGAGCGGCGGCCGGACCGGCGGAGAGCTCGCCGAGCTTCGATTTGGCGGCGTCGGCGAGCGACTGCTCGGCGTCGGGAAGCATCGTGATCGCGGTGTAGATCTCGACCGCCTTCGGCATCTGGCTCGCGCGGACGAGGCTGCGGGCCTGCCCGTGCATGGCGCGGGCGCGTTCGTTGTCGGTGTCGGACTTCTCCGCCGCCTTGGCGTACTCCTCGGCGGCCGGCACGTACTGCCGCGAATCCTCGAGCGCGGTCGCGAGCGCGAAGTGCCCGATCCGGGCGCGAACCTCGTCCCCACCCGCCTTCTCGAGATACTTCCGGTACCAGGTCGCGGCCTCAGCGGGTTTGCCGAGCGACATCTGCGCGTCCCCGAGGTAGAGCATCGCCTCACGCGCGGCGTCGGTGCCGGGCTGGCTCTTCACGATCTCCTCGAGCATGGGAGCCGCGGAGGCGTAGTCGCCGTTCTGGACGGCGAGCGAAGCCCGGAAGAGATCCCCCGAGGCCTCGGCCTCCGCCTTGTTGCGGGCCTGCATCATGAAGAAAGCCAGCACGCAGATCAGCGCGACCGCGCCGACCCCGATCAGGACCTTCGTGCCGTGCTGATCCCAGAACGCGGTGGCCTTGAACGCGGCGGTGACGAGCGGATCTTCCTTGATCTGCCGCTTCGTAATCTTCTGGTGCTTCACGAGATGGGTGGACATAAACCTCCTCGGGGGTGAGCGGGAGATTCTACGCGCTTCGCCCCTCCAAGTCAAACCCGGGCCCCCGTTCCGAGGTCCGGGAGTGAATCGCCGCGCCCCGGGGGGTCAGCGGCCGCCCCTCCCTTCCGGCAGCACGGAAAGGAGGGCCGCCGCGACGAGCCTGGCCTCGGTGTCGAGGGCGCGCTGGTGCACCGCCGCCGCGAGCTTCCGCTCCCAGTCCTCCTTGAGCTGGAGGATGCGCCCGGCCTCGCGGCTCTCGGCGCGGCGCCTGCGTCCGGTCCGCTCCTCGGCGATGAGCGAGCGGTAGTGAAGGCTCAGGACGCGCATCTCGCGGTGGAGCTCGCGGCGCATCCGCTCCTCGTGGGGCCGGAGCTTCGCGCGGATCCGGACCTCGAGCTGGTGGAGCCCTCGCATCCACGCCGTGGCCAGGAGCTCCGGGTCGGCCGGAGCGAGCCCCACCCGTTCCTCCTTCGTCGGCTCCCGGAACGCGGTGTCCGCCGGGGCGCGAATCCCGGCGGGCGACCCCACGGGAAGGCGCTGCGTCAGGAGCTCCTCGGGAAGATCGTCGCTGCCGTACCGGATTCTCCAGTGGAGCCGCACCCACTGGCGCTCCCCGGGCGCCACGCCCGAGGGACGCGGCACGCGCGCGACGAGCCGCGCCACCTCGCCCCGGGAGCGTCCGAGGAGGAGGATTCGCTCGGTCATCGCCGCATCCATCTCCGCGCCGCGGGCGGCCCGCCCCGCGGGCGACGCGACGAGGCGCACGCGTTCCACGCCGAGGGCGCCGCCCAGCTCGGCGTTCAGCATCGCCTCCCACACGGTGCCGCGTTTCACGATCTCGGCGCCGCGAGCCGCGAGGATCTCGGCGAGGAGCTCCGGGAGCTCCGAGCGGGTTCCGTTCCGCCTAGCTCCGGCCATGGTTGTTCTCCACGCCGTCGAGGAGCCGCCGGTCGAGCTCCTCCACCGCGTCGTACCGCTTCCGCCCCACCTGGAGCGCGGCGCCGAGCTTCCCGAACTCGCGCTCGACATCGCGCTCCCCGCGCGCGGCCGCCCAGATCGAGAAGACCGCGTCCTCGAACGAGCCCGCCTCGGCGTACGGGCCGAGCACCATGTCGAGATCCCCGATCACGCTCCGGAAGAGGTTGATCTTCTCGTGCACGATCTCGAGCACGTAGTTCTCGACCGTGTTCCGTGCGGTGAAGTTGTAGACATGGACGTCCGACGTCTGCCCGAGACGGTGGAGGCGCCCGATCCGCTGCTCGATGCGCATGGGATTCCAGGGGAGGTCGTAGTTCACGAGCAGCCGGCAGAACTGGAGGTTCCTCCCTTCGCCGCCGGCCTCCGTGCTCACGAGCACGCGGGAGCGCTCGCGGAACTGCGCGATCGCGTCCTCCTTCTCGCGCAGGGAGAGCGCGCCGTGGAAGACCGAGGTCTTCACCCCCATCGCGCGGAGCGACCGGGCGAGGAACTCCAGCGTGGCGCGGAACTGGGTGAAGACGACGAACTTCTCGCGCGTCGACTCCACGAGCCGCGCGATCCCGTCGAACTTCGCGTTCGTGTCGATGGCCCGGGCGCGGCGCAGGAGCTCCTCCAGCTCGACCCGCGCGGGTCCAGGCGCCTCGCGGGCGAGGAGCTTTCCGAGGGTGGGGACCGCGGCGAACGTGCTCGATCCGATCTCCTTCTGGAGCGTCAGGAGGGTGAGCTTGATCGCGCCCCGCTTCGACTCCCGCTGGCCCTGCAGGAGCCGTCGAACCAGCCGCGTCACCTGGTCGTAGATCTCGCGCTCCGGCTCCGTGAGATCGAACGCGAGGTTCGCCACCTCGCGCTTCGGGAACCGGATCGACGTGCTCGCGCGCGTCGTGCGGATCATGGTCTCGCCGAGGAGCGTCGCGAGCCGCCCGGTGTTCTGCGGCATGCGCCGGTCGCCGCGCCGCATGAACTCGCGGCCGAACGTGCGGTACGTGCCGAGGAGCCCGGGTCGGAGGAGCTGGACCAGGTTGTAGAGCTCGTGGAGGTCGTTCTGCACGGGCGTCGCCGTGAGGAGGAGGAGGTATCGCGGCGCGAGCCGGTCGAGGAACTTCCACGCGAGCGTCTTCTGGTTCTTGAGCCGGTGCGCCTCGTCCACGATGACCAGATCGAAGGACGCCGCCGCCACCTTGTCGCGGTGGCGGAGGAGCTTCGCCGTGTCCATGGACGCGAGGAGCAGCGGCTCCTCCCACCACGGGGTGCCGTGCTTCAGAATGGCGAACTCGAGGTCGAACTTCCGCCGGAGCTCCTGGTCCCACTGTTCCACCAGGGACGCGGGCACGAGGATGAGCGCCCGCTGCACGAGCCCTCGCAGGAGGTACTCCTTGAGCACGAGGCCGGCCTCGATCGTCTTCCCCAGCCCCACCTCGTCGGCGAGGAGCGCGCGGCCGCGCAGCCGCCGGAGCACGCTGATCGTGGCCTGGATCTGGTGCTCGTACTTCTGCACGTCGTGGAGCCGCTCGAGGCAGAGGAGCCGGTCGAAGCCGCGATGGAGCGTGAAGCGCTCGGCGCGCAGGCGGATCTCGTGGTCCCGGTGGGAGTCGTAGGGACCGTCGATGAGCCGCTGGAACAGGGCCTCGGCACCCGCCGCGATCCGAAACTGCCCGCGGCGAGGGACTTCCGCGCCGAGCCGGAGCGCGGGCGCGGCCGAGGCGGCGGAGACCGCGGGAGCGGACGTGGCGCGTCCCGCGCCGCGCGCGGGCTCGAGCGGATAGAGCGACGTGAGGCGGCGGATCCCGTCGGGGAACGCGATCTCCAGGACCTCGAATCCGTCCCGGTCGCGCACCTCGACGATGAGCCCCTCGCCGAACTCCTTGTGAACGACGCGGTCGCCGACGCGGAATCCCATGGAACGGCGTCCGCCGTCGCGGCTCAACGGAGCTCCCACGTCTCCCCCTCGTTCGGGATCCGCGTGCGCTCGGGCGCATGGAGACCGGCCTTCAGCGCCTCCGCGCGCTCGAGATCGGCGTGCACGATCGCGATCCCCTTCGCGGCGACGCACGAGGCCGCCTGCTTCACGAGCGCCGGATGGTCGGCATGCGCGCTGAATCCGTTCAGCACGCGGACCTTCGCGCGCACGGGATGGAGCTCGCCAAGGATCCGCACCTCCGGGACGCCTTCGACGAGGCGGCGCCCCAGGGTTCCCTCCGCCTGATAGCCGATGATGACCACCGTGTTCCGCTCGTCCTCGACCGTGTGCTTGAGGTGGTGGAGGATGCGCCCCGCCTCGGCCATACCCGACGCGGAGATCGTGATGAACGGCCCGGAGCGCTCGTTGAGCTGCTTCGAGTCCGCCGCGTCCCGGACCAGCGTGACCCGGTGCATGCCGAGCGGGTCGCCGCCCGCGCGGATGGCCGACGCGGTCTCGTCGTCGAAGACCTCCGGATGGCGGCGGATGATCCCCTGCACCTCGGCTCCGAGCGGCGTGTCGACGAAGATCGGAAGCTCCGGAATCCGGCGCTCGCGGATGAGGTGGTCCAGCGCGTAGACCACTTCCTGCGTGCGCCCCACCGCGAACGCGGGAATCACGATCCTGCCCCGCTTCGCCACCGTCTCGTTCACCACGGCCTCGAGCGAGGACCAGAGCGTCGCTTCCTCGGGATGCGTCTTCCCGCCGTACGTTCCCTCGATGATGAGATAGTCCGCTTCCGGAAGCGGCGTGGGGTCCTTCAGGATGGGACGATCGGGCCGCCCGAGATCCCCCGAGAAGACGAGCGACCGCTCGCTCCCGTTCTCGCGCCAGCGGAGCGAAACCGACGCCGCGCCCGCGATGTGGCCGGCCTCGTGGAACATGGCGGTCACGCCGGGGAGCGGCTCGAAACCCTGCTCGTAGTCGTGCGTCTGGAAGAGCGTGAACGCCTGCTCCGCGTCGGCCGCGGCGTAGAGCGGCCGGATCGGCTCCCGGCGGTTGTCCCCGCGCTTCCGCCGATTCAGGTACTCCGCGTCCTTCTCCTGGATGTGCGCCGCGTCGAGGAGCATCGCGCGGCAGAGGTCGGCGGTCACGGGAGTCGCGTGGATGGGCCCGTCGTACCGTCCCTTGGGCAGGACGGGAAGCATGCCGGAATGATCGATGTGCGCATGCGACAGGATCACCGCGTCGAGCGAGGAGGGAGCGAACGGCATCGTGCGGTTCCGCGCCTCGGACTCCGCGCGGCGGCCCTGGAAGAGCCCGCAATCGAGGAGCAGCGTCCCGGCCCCCCCGGTCAAGAGGTGCTTCGAGCCGGTCACCGTGCGGGCGGCGCCCCAGAAGGTCACGCGCATCCGGGCGTCAGTCTCCGGGGTACAGGTGAATGCCGCCGCTGATCGTCGCGAACGTCGTCAGCTCGGAGTTCGAGACCAGGGCGTTCCCGCGCAGGGTGAAATCGAGCGAGAACCGCGATCGGATGAAGCGTTCCAGTCCGACGCCCAGCATGAGGAAGATCCCCTCGTTCACGCGGGAGCTCCCTCGCAGCTCGTCCACGATGTCGGGCGCGGCGTGGCCGAACCCTCCGACGAAGTACGGATTCACGTCCGTGTCCCGCTTCAGATAGTAGACCCCTTCGGCGCAGATGGTGGTCATGGTCACCGAGCTGTCCCCCGCCCCGATCTCGGTCGAGGGCGCGCCTCCCTGGTCGTACCAGTGGTGGTTCTCGAACGAGAAGCCGAGCGCGAACGAGGGAGCCAGCATGTACCGGAAACGGAACGCGTAGCCCGGCCCGTCGCTGAAGCCGTCCGCGAGCCGGGAGCTCCCGCGGACCACGCCGTAGCTCCCCTGCATCCCGAGACTGATCGTGTTCGGGCGCTGCCGCCTCTGGAGCGGCTTCCGGGCCGGCGTCTGCGGAGGCGGCTGATAGGCCCCCGATGCCATCGCGAGCCCATCCCGCCAGGGTCCGGTGAACCCGTACGAGTCCGCGTCCTTCCACTCGAGCGCGGGCGCCGGCCCGAGGGTCCGCGCGACTTCCGGCGCCGGCACGCCCGAGTCCGCCCCCGCCTGCGCGCTCGCGACACCCGCCACCACGCCCACGAGCAGGGCCACCGCGCCGGCGGCACGTCCCGGTGCCAACCACCTCGTCCACTTCATCCGAACCTCCCGTCCCGGCTCGGGCTCACGCCCTGGGGTGAAATCGCGTGTGCACCTCGCGGAGGTAGCTCCGGTCGAGGTGCGTGTAGATCTGGGTCGTCTCGATGGAACGATGTCCGAGGATCTCCTGCACGACGCGCAGGTCGCACCCTCCCTCCAGGAGGTGCGTGGCGCAGGAGTGACGCAGGGTGTGAGGGGACACCGGTTGATCGATGCCGGCTGCCTTCGCGTGACCCTTGAGCAGCTTCCAGTACCCCATTCGCGTGAAGGGGCGTCCGAGCCGCGTCAGGAAGGCCGAGCGCTCCCCGCGATCCTTCGCGAAGAGATGCCTCGCTCCGTCCACGTAGCGCTCGAGGGCACGCTTCGCCTGGGCGCCGAACGGCACGACCCGCTCCCGCGAGCGCTTGCCCGTGCAGCGCACGAGCTGTTCCTCGGAATCGATCTCCTCGAGGCGGAGCCGGATCAGCTCGCTCGCGCGCAGCGCGGTCGCGTAGCCCAGCTCGAGGAGCGCGCGGTCGCGGATGGCGGAGGGATCCTCGCCGCGAGGGGCCGCGAGGAGCGCCTCGACCTGAGGGATCGTGAGGACGTCGGGGAGCGGCCGCGAACGCCGCGGCGCGCGGATCTCGAGCGCGGGATTCTCGTCCGCGTACCCGCGCCTGCGGAGGAACTCGTGAAACGCGCGGAGCGCCGCCAGCTTGCGCGCGACGGTGGAGGCCGCCCAGCGGGCGCCCCCGACGTACTCCTCGATGTCCTTCGGCTTCACGCCGGACAGATCCCGCACGCGCCGTCCTCCGAGGAACGCGTCGTACTGCTCGAGGTCCTGCACGTACGCGCGCACCGTGTGCGCGCTCATGCGCCGCTCCAGCTCGAGATGGTCGCGAAACCGGGCGACGTGGGCTCCGAGGATGGAGGGCCGTGGGGATCGCGTCATCGGGCGAAGAGGAATCTCCGGCGCGGCTTCCAGTCGATGCCGAGCTGGCCGCGCTCCAGCTCGAGGAGGAACCGCTTCCAGTGAAGGCCGGACGAGAAGCCGCCGATCGACCGGTCGGAGTGCACGACACGATGGCACGGGACGATGATCGGGACCGGATTCGCTCCCATCGCGTTTCCCACCGCGCGGGACGCGCCCTCGTAACCCGCCATGCGCGCGAGCTCGCCGTAGGATACGACGGTGCCGTAGGGGATCTTCCGCGCGGTGTCCCACACGCGTCGCTGGAACTCGGTGCCTCCGGCGAGGTCGAGCGGGAAGTCGAGCGACGACCGGCCTCCGCGCCCCGCGAGATAGCGCTCGAGCCGCGCGCGGGCGGTGTCGGTCCAGCGCGGACGCCGCACCAGCTTCCAGCCGCGAGCCTCGAGATCGGACCGCCGGGGCGCTTCTCGGTCGGAGAGATGGATCTCGCACACTCCGCGTTCGGTCGCGAGGATCCAGATGCGTCCCGGGCCGGCGCGGAGGATGGCCTTCGCCACGGGGACGCGCTCCGGACCCGTTCGGCGCGGCGCGCGCGGGCGCCGCGTCGCTGCCGGCGTTCCGGAACGGAGCAAGGGACGGATCATGGCGAATCCCCCGGAGAGGACCCCACCGCCTCGAGGATTCGCTCCGCCATGCGCGCGCCGATCCCGGGAACCGCCGCGATCGCATCCACGGGCTGCTGGCGGAGCCGCTCCACCGAGCCGAACTTCCGCAGGAGGAGCGCGCGCCGCTTCGGACCGAGCCCCGGGACCTTCTCGAGCTCCGAGTCACGCACGGCCCGGCCGCGGAGGATCCGGTGATACGCGACCGCGAACCGGTGCGCCTCGTCGCGAAGGCGCTGGAGGAGCTTCAGGGCGGGCGAGCGGCGGGAGAGACGCAGGGGCTGCATGCCGAGGCGAACGATCTCCTCGAGCCGCTTCGCGAGACCCACCACCGGAACCGTCGCGAGCGGGGTGTCCGCGAGCGCCGTCTCGGCGGCGGAAACCTGCCCCACGCCCCCGTCGATCACGAGCAGATCCGCGGCCGCGAGATCGCCCGCCCCTACGCGCGCCGCGTGGCGGCGCACTGCCTCGGCGATCGAGGCGAAGTCGTCCTGACCCTCGACGGTCCGGATCCGGTAGCGGCGGTACTCGCTCTTGAAGGGTCGTCCGTCGAGGAACGTCACCATGGACGCGACCACGTGCGTCCCGAAGAGCTGCGACACGTCGAAACAGCGGATCCGCCGCGGGAGCTGGTCCAGTCCGAGCGCGCGCTGCAGCTCGACCGCCTCGTCCGCGGCGCTCCCCTCGATCCCGCGGCCGCGCTCCTCTTCACCCCCGCGGGAGACCAGGTGCGCGGCGTTCCGGCGCGCGGTCCGGAGGAGCGCCCTCTCGGTGGCGTCACGCGGCTGGCGGAGGCGCACCTCGGACTCGGCGAACTGCGAGAGGTAGGGCTCCAGAAGCTCGCATTCGGCCGGCTCGATTCCGATCACGAGTGTCTCGGGAATCGATTCCCCCTGCGTGTAGTACAGGGTGACGAACGCGCGAAGGAGCTCGGCCTCGCTCGACTTCCCCGCCCCGCGAAGCCATCGGAGGTCTCGCGCCACCACGCGGCGCTCCCGGATCTTGAACACGACCACGCACGCGCGTTCCCCCTGGCGTGCGAGGGCGAGCACGTCCGCGGACGCGCCCCCCACGTCCACCATCCGCTGCCGGGCGAGGATCGACTCGAGCCGCCGGATCTGGTCGCGAAGCCGCGCGGCGCGCTCGTACTCGCGGCGCTCCGACGCGTTCTGCTGGAGCGCCTTGAGGCGCGCGACGACCTCGTCCCGCCTTCCGGCGAGGAAGTCGCAGAACTGGTCCACCATCGCGCGATAGTCCTCGAGCGTCTGCTCGCCGATGCAGGGCCCCGTGCACCGCCCGATGTGGAACTCGAGGCACTCGCGCCGCGCCTCGATGTGGGCGTCGATGTCGGCGCACGTGCGCATCGGAAAGATGGTCTGCGTCATGCGGAGGAGCTGCCGGAGACTCTTCACCTCGGTGTAGGGACCGAAGTAGCGCGCCCCGTCCTTCTCGATCCGGCGGACGATGGAGATCTTGGGATACGGCTCCTGCCACGACACGCGGACGTAGGGATACCGCTTGTCGTCCCGGAGCCGCACGTTGAACGGCGGCTGCCGCTCGCGCACGAGGGTCGACTCGAGAATCAGCGCGTCGATCTCGGATTCGGTGGCGATGTATTCGACGTTCGTGGTCCGGCGCGTGAGGACGACCTGCCGGGGTCCCAGGGCATGCGGATCCTGGAAGTGGGACCGGACGCGCTGATCGATGCGCTTGGCCTTGCCGACGTAGAGCAGCTTCCCCTCCCGGTCCCGGAACAGGTACACGCCCGGCTGAGACGGCAGCGCGGCAATGGCTTGCTTGAGATCGGGCGGCGTGAATTCGTCGAGGGGATCGGGGGGGAATTGCTCGTCGCCGCGGTTCGGGGTGCGCGGTGCCATGACCCGCCAGTATAGCACGCCCCCCGGTCCACCTTGACAGGGCGGCGGAAGTCCCTTACCTTAGCGGACTTCGACCCGCTGTACCGGTACCCCCGTCAGGAGGAAGAGAATGCCGCATCACAAGTCCGCGGAGAAGCGGATGCGGACCGCCAAGAAGTCGCGGATCCGGAACGCCTCCGTGAAGTCCGAGATCAAGACCTACCTCAAGAGAATGCAGGAAGCCCCTGGCGATGCGGAGCTTGCGAGGGCGACTACCTCCAAGCTGGACCGCGCCGTCCGGAAGGGCGTGATCCCGAAGTCGGTGGCGAACCGCCGGAAGTCGCGGCTCGCGAAGGCGGTCAACCGGACGAAGAAGGCCTCCTAGAGTCCTCCGGAGAGCCCATGCCTGGCGCACCCCTGGCGTTCTCGATCGCTCGGGGCGAGCCGGATCCCCGTGGCGTCATGGTTTGAAGTCCATCGCAACTTCGAACCAACTCGTGACGGGCAGACCATCCTTGAGTGCCGGCTGGAAGATCCACATCCTCACCGCGTCCACCGCGGCGTCCGTGAGTCCGGTCGCTCCCTGAACGACCTGGACATCCTGGACGCGTCCATCCTTCCCAACGAGCGCCCGGAGCACGACCGTGCCGGTGATGCGTCCCCTGCGGGCGGATTGGGGATAGAGGGGCTGCGCTGCCGTGATCGCCACCGGCGCCTGGTCGTACGGCTGCGAACCGCCTGGGAGACTGGTGCCCCAGGCACCTGACTCCTTGGTCGGCCCCTCAACAGGAGCGCGAACGAACAGGTCGACTCCACTATCGGTGACGACGTACCCGTCGGCACCGTCCCGCAGGAGCAGCGTGTCACGCCCCAGGAACTGAAACACTCGCTCCTGCCGGCTTCCCGCGTGCTGCAGCTCGAGCCACGGCTCCCGTGAGCCCTGACCGCTCACGCGGTACACCCGAAACCTTCCCCGCGTCCACACGGTCCGCTCCGCGAGCACATAGTTCCCGTCCGCGCCGAGGATGAGCTTACCCCTTGGTTCGGTCTCCCCGCTGGACATCCAAAGCCACGTACCGGGGAGACCATCCACGGTGGTTTCTTCGATGCCCGGAATGGTCGTGGCGCAACCGAGGGATATCAGCAAGGAGAGCGTGATGATGCGGAAGAGGATCGACACCGAACGGTACGTTAGTGAGGTGAGAGCTTCCCGAGCTCCTCGCGGACCCGCCGCTCGATGGCCCCCAGAGCGTCGGCGACCGCGACCTTCTCGACCGTGCCCGTGCGCCGGTCGCGCAGCTCCACGATGCCTTCCTTCAGGCCCTTCTCCCCGACCGTCACGCGGAGCGGCATGCCGAGGAGATCGGCGTCCTTGAACTTCATCCCCGGACGCTCGTCCCGGTCGTCGTAGAGCGTCTCGATCCCCCGCGAGGTCAGCCCTTCGTAGATCCGCTCCGCGGTGGCGCGGGTGGTGTCGTCCTTCACGTTCACGGCGACGACGTGGACCGGGTACGGGGCGATCGAGAACGGCCAGATCATCCCGTTCTCGTCGTGGAGCTGTTCGATCACGGCGGCGACGGTGCGCGTCACGCCGATCCCGTAGGTCCCCATGAGGATCGTCCGCTCCTCGCCGCTGGCGTCGAGAAAGCGCGCCTTCATCGGTTCCGAGTAGCGGAGCCCGAGCTTGAAGATGTGTCCCACCTCGATGCCTCGCGAGACGCGCATCTCGTCCCCGCAACGCGGGCAGCGGTCCCCGGCCCGCGCCGTGCTGAGGTCCGCGCGCTGGCCGCCGTTCAGATCCCGGCCGAAGCGGACGTTCACGAGGTGGACGTCCTTCTTGTTTCCGCCCGTGACGTAGTTCCTCCCGTCACCCAGGGAGACGTCGTACAGGGTCCGGAGCTTCGACTCGAGCCCGACCGGACCGGTGAAGCCGAGCGGTCCGCCGGTGTGGGTCTCGATCTCCGCGGCCGTGGCGAGCCGGAGCGGCACCCCGCCGAGCGCGCGGGCGAGCTTCGCCTCGTTCAGCTCCCGATCGCCGGGCACGACCGCGAGCACCGGTTCCTCCCCCGCGATGAAGACGAGCGACTTGAGGAGCCGGTCGGTGGTGGTCTGGAGGAACGCCGAGACCTCCTCGACCGACTTCATGTTCGGCGTGTCCTTCGGCGTGAGCGCCTCCGCCGTCTCCGGCTTGGATTCCGCGAGGGCGAACTTCGCGCTCTCCGAAGAGGCCGCGTACCCGCACTTCGAGGAGAATATCTCGGACTCGCCCGAGTCGGCGATGACCATGAACTCGTGATTGACGTCCCCGCCGATCGCGCCCGAGTCTGCCTCCACCATCACGAACTCCAGCCCGCAGCGGCGGAAGACCTCGCTGTAGGCGTGGCGCATCCGCTCGTACCCTTCCTCGAGCGAGGCCTCGTCCGTATGAAAACTGTACCCGTCCTTCATCATGAACTCCCGCGCGCGCATGACGCCGAAGCGCGGGCGGATCTCGTCCCGGAACTTGATCTGGATCTGATAGAGGTTGAGCGGCAGGTCACGGTAGCTGCGGACGTGGTTCCGCACGAGGTCCGTGATCGCCTCCTCGTGCGTCGGCCCGAGCGCGAAGTCCCGCTGGTGCCGGTCGCGCTGCCGGAAGAGCTCCGGTCCGTACTTCTGCCATCTCCCCGACTCCTCCCACAGCTCGGCCGGCATGAGGATCGGGAGGAGGAGCTCCTGGCATCCCGCGCGGTCCAGCTCCTCGCGGACGATGCGCGCGACGTTCCGCGTGGTGCGCCAGCCGAGCGGCAGGAGGCTGTAGATCCCCGCCGCGAGCTTCCGGAGCATGCCGCCCC
>DASTBC010000155.1 GCA_035712245.1 Candidatus Eisenbacteria bacterium | reverse complement strand
GATCTCCACGATGTGCGCCGGATCGGGCGCCACGAAGCCGCGGGACTCGAGCGACCGCGGATCGATTCCCTGGTGGAGCTCGGCGCGCTCGCTCAGCTGGCTCGTGAGACGGACCCGGTTCTCGAGCCCGCGCACCTCGCGGCGGAGCGCGTCCCGCTCCATCGAGAGCGAGGACGCGACGGTGCTCTCCCATGCCTTGGCGAAGACGAGGACCAGGAACGCGAGGAACGCGGCGACGAGACGGCGGGTGCGAGGCGGCCTGCCCTGGGGCGCGTACCGGCGGAGATAGGCGTTCACGGGAGACGCTCCTTCCGGCGGGCGGCCCGAAGGCGCGCGCTCGCCGCGCGTGGGTTCTCGCGAATCTCTTCCTCGGAGGGGCGCACCGGCTTCCGCGTGATCGGCTCCCAGGGCGTGGGCTCGGGCTCGGCCCAGGGATCCATCGGACGCGGGGGGCGGAACGCCGTCTTCACCATGCGATCCTCGAGCGAGTGGTAGGCGATGACGCAGAGGACGCCGCCCGGCCGGATCACGCGCGCGGAGGACTTGAGGAGCGCTCCCAGCTCCTCGATCTCGCGGTTCACCGCGATGCGGAGCGCCTGGAACGCCTGCGCGAGACGGCGCGACCTCGACGGGCCGGGATAGAGCGGCTCGAGCGCGGCCCGGAGGCCGCCGGTCGTGAGCGGCGTGTGGGTGGCGAGCGCGTGCCGGATCGCGCGCGCGGCCGCGCGCGCGCGCGGAAGCTCGCCGTACTCGCGAAGAACCCGCTCGAGCGCGCGGTCGTCCATGCTCCGGAGCAGCGCGTCCGCGGGCGCGGGACGCGCGGGATCGAGCCGCATGTCGAGCGGCCCGTCCGCCGCGAACGAGAGTCCGCGCGCGGGGTCGTCGAGCTGGTCCGAGGAGAGCCCGAGATCGGCCAGGATCCCGTCGACCGATGGAACGTGGAGCCGCTCGAGCACGGCCTCCAGCTCGGAAAAGCGGCCCCGAACGGGGGTGAATCGGGGTGGCGGCGCCGGCGGATCCGCGCTCGCGCGCTCGACCGCCGCCGGATCGCAATCCATTGCGATGACCCTAGCCTCCCCTCCCAACGCCGCCACCAACTCACGCGAGTGACCGGCCCGTCCCAACGTCGTGTCGAGGTAGATACCCTCGGGGTCGGTCACCAGGAACCTCACGGCCTCCCGAACCAGCACCGGGACGTGTCCCGGCATGAGAGGCCTAGATCTCCACCCGCTCGGGGCTCCCGTCGTTCGGCGCGCTCCCGTAGGACCGCAAGGCATCCTCCCGTCCCATCCTCCCGCCACCTTCCTCGGGAACGCGCCATTCCAGCCGGTTCAGGGCCGGCCCCTGCCCCGCCACCTGGAACAGCGCGCGCAGGTAGGGGGTGAGGCCCGTGAACCAGATCGAGGCGCCGCGGCGCCGCTGCCGCTCCTGCGACTGCACGAACTCCGCGAGCGCACGAAAGTCGAGATGAACCACGTCGGTGAAGTCGATCCACACGAGATCCCGCGGCGAGCGGCAGCGCTCCTGCACCGACTCGCTCACGCGCTCGAGCTCCCGGCTGCCGAGGAGACCGTAGAGCCGAAGCGAGAGGCCTCCCTGGCCCCGGGCGGGCTCCCACTGGTACGTGGGGCGCTCCGCGCGAGCCGGAACGCGCGTGACGGTCGCCGCGCGCATCACAGCAGGATCTCCCCGGCGATATCCTCGTACGTGCGGTTCGAAGACTTGAGGTACTGCTCGAAGAGAGCGGGATTCCAGATCTCCATGCGGTCCATGACGCCGATCACGAGCACGTCCTTCTCGAGCTGGGCGTGGGCGATGAGGCGTGGAGGGATCGCGACGCGGCCCTGCGCGTCGAGCGTCTCGTCACGGGAATCGACCAGGAGCATCCGCTGGAAGCGCCGGGTCGCCTCGTCGCCGACCGAGCGCGCGCGAAGACGGTCCTCGAAGCGCTGGAACTCCTCGACCGAGTAGAGCCACACGCACGTGTCCAGGCCGCGAAGGATGACCACGGTGTCGTTCTCACCGCCGAGGACCCTGCGGAAGCGGGCGGGGATGCTGACCCGCCCTTTGTGGTCGATGGAGTGCTGGTAGCTGCCCCGGAACGTCGCCATCCCCGATCGCACGACTCCCGTTCCACGGTCCGGTTCTGAAAGGAAGGACTTCCCCACTTCCCCCCACAATTCACCACGGCGGCACTCTACTCCCCGGTTTTCCGGGGTGTCAACGGGTTTTCAGAAGAAAAATCGAAAAAATATTTCCTTGGGGGACATCGGCTTGCGGGGCCGTGGGGAAACGGGAGGGAATGTGGGGGATGCGGACGATCCGGGGTCCCGGATCAGGCTTGGACCGGCTCCGCGAGGGTCGTGAGGAGACGGGCGGCCGCCTCGGCGATCCGAGCCCGGTCCCAGGTCCGGGCCATCGACTCCGGGGTTCGGGCCGGAATTTCCTCCCCCCGCCGCCAGGCGTCGAGCCAGGCGCGGAGGACTTCGGCGGCTCCCCGGGCATCGTCCGCCGGGCGGACCTCGCCCGCTCCCGAGTCCCGGATCAGGTCCGCCGCCGGGCCCGGGTCCACGAGCCCGAGCACCGGGCTCCGGCTCGTCAGGTATTCGTAGATCTTCCCCGTGTAGAGGAGCGAGTCCGCGGACCCGCCGTGCCCGAGCAGCACCAGCGCTTCCGCCCGCCGCATGGCGGCGAGCGCTTCGATGTGCGGGAGCGAGGGAACGGTCTCGATCACGGGGCCGAGCCCGAGCCGTTCCCACTCCTCGGGGCGGAGCTCCTCGTTGCCTCCGAGGAAGCGGATCGTGAGCTCCTCGGCGACGCGCGGGTCCTCCGAGATCAGCATGCGGGCCGCCTCGAGCAGCGTGCGCGCGCTCGGGCGGTGGGCGAGCTGTCCCGCGTGGAGGAGCACGAAGCGCCGTCGCGGCTCCTCCTGGGAGGGCCGGGCGTCGAGAAGCCGTTCCGCGCGCGCCCAGTCGTCCGGGTCGTATCCGTTGGGGAGCGTGAGGAACCGCTCCGCGGGCAGATCGCGATATCGCTTCCGGTAGAGCGCGACCATCGCGTCGCTCACGAGCGTGACGCGATCGGCGGACGAGACCACCCCGCGCTCGAGCTCCCGGTGGCGCGCGTCGTGCCAGCGCGTCGGTGGGTGGTACGTGACCCGCCCCACCCACGGATCCCGGAAGTCGGCGACCCACGGAATGCCGAAGCGGCGCTTGAGCGCGAGCCCCGCGAGATGCGCGCTCTCCGGGGACGAGGTGGTCCACAGGGCATCGATCCCGCCCGCGGCGATCCGCCGCACGGACGCGCGCTGCGCCTCGCGGGCCCAGGGACGGTATCCATCCGGGATCAGGAGCCACGACTGCGCGCGGCGGAGCTTCCGGAAGGACTCGCGGTCCCGTCGCTCCTGGGCGCGCTCGATTCCCGCGTCTCCGCGCGAGAGGAGCCGTACGAGCCGGAGCGAGGTGAGCCCTCCCACCCGGACGACCTCGGCCGTGCTCGGGATCTCCTGGAGCAGGGTGGGATCGAGGATCCAGTAGTCCTCCTCGCGCGCGGTCACCACGGTCGACGCCCAGCCGTTCGGCTCGAGGTAGCGGACGAGCTTCAGGCTCCGCTGCACGCCGCCGCCGCCGAGCGGCGGGAAGAAATACGCGAGCACGAGCACGCGCTTCATCGCGCGCTCCCGACCGCGCCGCCCGCGGCGCTCGCCATCCCGTCCCCGTGCGCGGACGATCCGCGAGCGAGCGCGCGGAGCCGGTCCTCGGTCTCGCGCACCGTGTCGGAGAAGCGCGCGCGCTCGAGGGCGAGCGCGGCCGCGCGCGACGCGATCGCGTCGAGGTGCTCGCCCCCGCGCGCGATTTCCTCGAGCGCGGCGGCGACCGCGTCCGGATCGCCCGGAGGCACCAGGAGCCCCTCGCGCCGGTGCCGCACCCACTCGAGGTTTCCCGCGATGTCCGTCACGACCGGCACGAGCCCGGCCGCGAGCGCCTCGAGGAGCGACTGCGAGGTGGAATCCGACCGCGAGAGCGAGACGTAGACGTCATGCGAACGGTAGAGCGCCGTGAGCCGCTCCCGGTCCACCCAGCCCGCGAATCGGATCCGCTCCGCGACCTTCTCGCGTCGCGCGAGCCGCTCCAGACCCGAGCGGAGCGGCCCCGAGCCGGCCAACGTCGCGCGGAACGGGATCTCCATCGCGCGGAGCCTCCCCAGCGCGCGGACGAAGGTCTCGGGGTCGTAGAGCGGCTCGAGCTGCCTCGTCCAGAGGACGCGAAGCTCCGGCGCCCGCGCGCGCCGCACGGACCACGGGTCCGCCGGCGCGAGCGCGTCGA
The DNA here is from genome assembly GCA_035712245.1 of Candidatus Eisenbacteria bacterium. GTDB lineage: Bacteria > Eisenbacteria > RBG-16-71-46 > SZUA-252 > SZUA-252 > WS-9. The sequence goes on along the minus strand of DASTBC010000155.1, from coordinate 287 downwards.
CGTCGACCCCCCAGGCGCGCGTCCACACGCGCTCCGGCGGAGCGCCCAGGGCGATCGCGGCCTCGGCGAGGAGCGCCGCGTCCACGTGGACGAGATCCGCCCGCCGCAGCGTCCACCGCGCGCGCGCTCGATGGAACGGGGAGCGACGCGCGTTCACGAGCAGATCCGATCCCCACGCCACGAGCATCCAGGGCCGGAGGCCCGCGAGCGCGGCGAGGAATCCGTAGTTCGGAAGGAAGTGCGCCACGGTGACGTCCGGGCGGAACCGCGCCGCTTCCGCCCGGACC